>JAUYBU010000438.1 GCA_030693045.1 Bryobacterales bacterium
CAGTAACAAATAACCCCTTTTCCGGAAAAGGGGTTATTTGTTACTGTCCCCTTTTCTGGGCGGATTGTGGTAAAAGATGTTTGGGGTGAGAAATCGAGAATGAGGGTGAAGTGTCGTTGTATTCAAACTGCGCTGGTGTTCTTTGTTGGCGCGCTGCTGTGTTCGGGCCAGGCCACGCGCGAGGTGCGCCATTCCGATCGGGGTTACACCACTTACGGCGAATGGATCACCGAAGCGAGCGCCACGCCGGACGCGTGGATGCCCGGTGACACCGTGCGCGTGAACGCCAGGCTGGTCGTCGGGACGCAGCACCTGGCGAACCTTGCCAATGACAACATCAAGGTCGACGGTTTCATTTTGCTGGCGACCGCCGAGCGCACGTTCGATTCCACCGGCTGGATCCGCCTGGCAAGCGACGAGAAGATGTCCACGCTGCTCACGCCTTCGGGCATCCCCATTGAAGGCGGCACGCAGGGCGCCGTGACCACGCGGTTCGGCTACTTCTTCAAGACGCCCTACGATCAACTGGTGAAAGTGCCGCTCACGGCCGCCAAAACCGCCGATGGCCGTGTGGAGGTGGCGTTCGAGGCGTCGCAGAAACTGCCGGACGACCTGCCGCCGGGCATCTACCGCTTGCGGCTGGACTACGGCGTGACGGTCGGGACGCGCAACTACAGCCTGCAGGCCAGAACGTTTGCCGCACGGCAGAGCTCGGTCAAGGGGCGGGTGATCGAATCGCACCTTTTTCTGCCACCGATCCCGGCCTCGGGCTACGACGCCACGGGACGCTTTGTCGACGGCGGCGTGATCGTCCCGCGCATTCCCTTCGTGCTCCTGAACGCCTACAACTCGAACGGCAACCGCGGCGTGGTGGCCGAGGAAGACCGGCATCGGTTCGCGCTGGCCAGCCGCAACCTGATCCAGGACGACGTGGTCCTGCCGATGTACGACACGGCCCAGCGGGCCATCGGCTACTCGCTCGAACCGCAGTTCCCCACCGACACGATTGAGTTGCGCTCGAGAATCCCGTGGGGCCCGGGCAAGGGCGCGATCTCGGTCGAGGTCACGGCGCCGGACGGCAAGGTCGCCAATCTCGGAACGTTTTCCTACTCCGCCATGTCGGGCCAGTGGCCCACCACGCGCAATTCGGCGGTGACCGCGTGGCGTCCTTCCGGCTACGGCCAGTACACGGTGCGGTTGCGCGGGTGGCTTTCCGACATCTGGGGCAACACCTACCAGGGCGGCGGGACGTATCGCTTCTGGATCGCCAACCGCATGACCATGGCCACGGCAACCTTTCAAGGCATGTCCTTCCCGGTGGGCGCGCGCTATGGCCGCGACATCGGCTTTGCGCCGGCGGTTCCAGCGGACGTGAAGATCGACGCGAAGTTGTACGTGAACTCGGATCCGGCGAACGTGCGCCGGGCTTCGTGGTCCGGCAAGGCCTCGCCGTCGGGCATCTATGGCGCCGCGCAGGGAGGCAAGAACCTGCCGCTGGACGCCCCGGGCGAATACTACGCCAGCATCCTGGCTACCTACAAGGACGAGAAGGGCCACCTGTGGGTGTGCAGCATGCGGCACGCCGGCGCGGTTTATCCGCCGGACAGCCCGATTGTGGCGCGCGGCAAGAAGTTTGCGGTAGCCGGCAAGTACGTCGAACGCGGCGACACGAACTTCGAAGGCTACTACGACATGACCGAGCAAATCGGGCAGCTCGTGCACTTCAACTACCCCTGGAGCGGCGGCGATGTTCTGCTCATCGCCAGCGAGTCGCAGAGCGCCAACAAGATTATTCCGGTGCTGATCTACGAGTCGAAAGACAAGCCCATGACCACCTGGGAAACGCGGCTCAACGGCATCGCCGCCACGAACCTGCAAATCAAAACCTCCAACGGCTATTCGCCGCACCTGTGCCCAGAGTTCATCACCGACGTGGGGTACTTCTATGCCGCGGGCCCGCGCCCCGGCTTCATGTCCCGTTTTCTGGTGGGCGAAGAAGGAATCGCCTTCCCCTACTGGCACGTCAGCCCGAACGCCTTCGGCGGGCAGTTCGGCGCATCCAACAATGGCGACATGCCGGGCGACTTGTACCGGTTGATCGGCGGCGTGGTGTTGCGGCCCAAGGGCCAGACGCCGTCCTACGCCGGGTACCTGGCGAGCGCGTTCATCCTGCCGCCGGCCAGTTATAACAACCGCGTGATCGCGCCGGGCGCCGAAGATCTGCTCGGGCCGACCGGTGAAAAGGCGCGCTTCTTCCTGGTGGGCACCCGGCCCGGGATGATGTACGAACAGGGGGCCGCCTTCACTCCGGCGGCGCAGATCGACCCGATTCTGCCCGCGAACCTCAAATTCACGTTGCGCTACCCCGACGGCCAGGTGGTTACTTCAGCCGCCAAGGGCGATGCTTTCGGTTCAGCGGTGGGCGCGCGCTGGGTGCTCGACAAGCCCGGCGTCTACAAGTTCAGCCTGGAGGGCGAATGGGAAGGCCATCGGGGCATCATGCCGGGGTTGCCGCCCGAAGGCGGCGACATCTACGTTGTCGAGATGGGCAAACCCAAGGACGCGCCCGAGATCAAGTTCAACCTGCCGGTGGAATCGACCTTCGATGCGGCGCGCGGCGTCAGCATCCCCGGCACGACCACGGCCGAGACGGTCTATTTCGCCGCCGTGATTCCCGGCGCGGTGATCGACCAGGGCTACCTGCCCGTCAGCGGCGGCAAGTTCGAGTACTTCTTCGACCCCCAGCGCATCAACGAACGTGTGCCGACCTATGACATCCTGTACCGCGTGAACAACCAGCCCCAACTGGGCGACATCGTGCACCTGACCTTCTTCACCAGGGAGAAGCATCCCAACGGGACGCCGTACCACTCGTTTGCGCGCATCATCCTGCGCGGCAACCGCCTGGTTGTCGCCCGCTAAACCGGGGACGGAGTACTCCGTCCCCGGTTTTACCAGAGCAGCTTGAGGCCGAACTGGATTTGCCGGGGGGCGTTGGCCTGAGAGCTGATCACGCCGAACGAACTGGAAGTCACGGTGGTGCTCGGGCCGCCGAAGCGCGGGGTGTTGAACGCGTTCAGGAATTCGCCGCGGAACTGCGCGCGCAGCCGCTCCAGAATGCGGAAATCCTTGAACAGCGACAGATCGTGACCGCGGATTCCGTCCACGCGAATGTCCGCCACGCGCGGGCTCATATTGCCGAAGGTGAACGGCAGCGGCTGGCTGAAGACGGTGGTATCGAAGTAGCGGTTCAGCCGCTCGTGCACCGCTCCGCTCAGCTTGCC
This sequence comes from Bryobacterales bacterium, assembly GCA_030693045.1. GTDB lineage: Bacteria > Acidobacteriota > Terriglobia > Bryobacterales > Bryobacteraceae > JACQZT01. The sequence continues at coordinate 3,285 of JAUYBU010000438.1, forward strand.
GGATTTCCCGTTGTTGTTCCCGCGCAGGGTCTGGTTGTAAATGCCGGCGGTATTGCTGACGGAGATGCTGATGGGCGTTCCCGACTGGAAGGTCGTGATGCCGTTGAACTGCCACTGGCCGATGGCCAGATCCAGCCACTTCGACCAGGTGCCGCCGAAATGCCGGTTGCGGCCGAAAGGCAGTTCGTAGATGTAGCCCATGACGAAGCGGTGGGCCAGGTCCTGGTCCGACAGCGCCCGGCTGGCGCGAACATCGTAGCTGTCCTGGTGGCTTTGACCCTCGTCGAGCATCTTGGCCCAGGTGTAGGAACCTTCGAACGCCAGGCCTCGCGAGATCCGCTTGTTGACGGTGGTTTGCAGCGAGTTGTACCAGGAGTTCGCGCCGTCCTGGTAGATGGGAAGGACGTTGGAGAACTGCGGATACGGCCGCAATAGTTGGCCGCGGCTCACGGTTGCCTGGCCAATGACGCCCGTGCCGCCCTTGCCGTAAAACGGGTTCGGCACGAGTTCATTCAGTCGCGTGCCCAGCGCCATGGAGGACGCGGGAAGCTGATTCAAGCTGATGCCGCCTTCCTGGCTGCGGTTGAGATGGTAGCCGCGCGTGCCCACATAGGCGACTTCGATCAGCATGTGCAAGGGCAATTCACGCTGGACGTTGAAGTTGATCTGCCGGGTCATGGGCGAGACGGTGTCGCGTGTGACCGCTTCGATGTTCTGGCCAAGCTGTGTCAGCAGGCCGGCCGAAGCGCCGGGAGGCGGCGGGAAGCCGTCCGGGAACGGGTTGCGCAGCAGGTTGAGCGGCGTCACGCCGTCCAGCGAGCTGATCATCGCGAAGTCGCTGCGGAAGCCCTGCGTGCCGATGGTCCCGGCCGCGGCCTGAAGCGATGCGCCGTAAAGGAACCCGAAGCCCGCCCGGATCACGGTCCTCGAATTCAATTGATAGGCTAGGCCCAGGCGGGGGCCGAAGTTGTTCCAGTCATAAGGGAACTGCGTGCGCGGCACGCCGTTGCGGCCGAGAAAAACCAATCCTCCCTGCAACCCTGGAACGACGCTCGACAGGGGAGACTGCACGGATTGATCGAAGTAGTTGGTGCGATCGTAGCGCTCCGTGCGCGGCGTGTCCATGTCCCAGCGCAAGCCGACGCTCAGAGACAGTTTGTTGGTGATGCGCCAGTCGTCCTGCACGTAGGCCGCATAGTAGAAGCTCTGGGTGGCGACATTCTTGTAGTTCAGGATCAGCGAGCCTCCGGCCGTGCCGAGCAGCAGAGAGGCCATGCCGTTACCGGCGGTGGCCGTGGCGCGCTGCGGATCGGGACCGCGCGTCCAGCTTGTGCTGAAGTCGAACGTGCCGGCGCTGCGCGAAGACTCGAACACATTGGTGCGAATCAGACGGGTCTCGAAACCGGCTTTGATGGTGTGGCGGCCCGAGATCTTGGTCAGGGCACCCAGCCAGGTATAGCTCATGAAGGCGTTGCGGCGATGGTCGCCGTGGCCCAGACCGACGTAGCCGCTGGCGCTCAAAACCGGGAACCGGAGATAGTCCCCGGCCAGGTCAATGTACTTGGGCAGGCCCAGGCTGGAGGGGACGAAACCGAGGCCCTGGTTGCTGTAAACGTACAGCGTGCGCGCGAAGCCCGCGCGCGCGGTGAAGATCATGGTCGGGCTGAGCGTGTTGGTGTAGTCGGCCACCGCGCCGTGCACGTGGTCTTCCTCGACGATTCGGCCTTCGGCGATGGTCAAGTCCGCCGGGAACGACTTGAGCGGGACGCTCTCGTTCAGCCGCGTCGAATAACGGGCGAAAAAGCGCTGCTTCTGCGAGACGTTGTAATCGATCCGGTAGTCGTGCTGGTTGATGTTGTTCTGCGCCGAGCCGCTCTGCGAGTAGTTGTCAACATTGGTGTACTGGCGGCCGGGGGTGTTGGGTTGCGGGTAGTATTTGATAACGTTCGGCGCCACCGGGTCGAACATCGACGCCGGGACGACGTTGCCCGCGAAGGGGTCGCGGACAAAAGCGGCGCCGCTCCGCCGCGTGGTGAAGGGATTGAAGATCTGGACCTGCGCCGGCTGGTTACTCACCAGGGTGAAGGTCTGCGAGAAGTCGCCGCGGCGTTCCAGGGCGGTCGGGACGGTGGTGGTGCGGTTGGCGAACGTGCCGGCGCGCAGGATCTCGAGCGAGGTCATGAAGAAGATCTTGTCGCGCTTGAGGGGGCCGCTCAGCACGTAGCCGGCCTGGCTGCGCTTGAAGCTGGCCAGTTTCCGCCCGCGCTGGTTGTCAAAGAAGTTGTTCGAATCCAGCACCGAGTTGCGCAGAAACTCGTACGCGCTGCCGTGGAACTGGTTGGTGCCCGACTTGAATACGACGTTGAGCACGCTGCCCATGCTGCGGCCGAACTCGGCCGAGTAGTTCGAGCTCATCACCTTGAACTCTTCGATCGCGTCCACCGAGGGGAAGACCGAGATGCCGGCGAAGCCGTTGACCGTGGCGTGCGACGCCGTGACGCCGTCGATCAGGGTGTCCATCATGCGGGCGCGGGCGCCGTTGACGCCGTAGCGCATTTCGCCGTAGTTGTTGCCGACGTAGCCGGTGACGCCGGGCGTCAGGAAGATCAGGTTGTAGACGTTGCGCGTGTTCAGCGGCAGGTTGACGATGGCGCGGTTGTCCACCACCTTGCCGAGGGCGGCGTTGGTGGTCTCCAGTTGCGCGGCTTCGGCCACCACGTTCACCGACTCGGCGAGTTCGCCCACCGTCAGCGTGATGTCCAGCCGCACCTGCGCTTCGACCGCCACGCGGATGCCTTCCTGGCGGAACTTCTTGAAGCCCTGCGCGGACGCTTCGAGGACGTAATTGCCCGGCGACAGTTGTGGCGCCGTGTAGTTGCCGCCGCCTTCGGTACGCGCCTCGAACCGGGCGTTGGTGCCGGTGTTGGTGACGACCACCGCGGCGTTCGGCACGGCCGCGCCCGACGGGTCGAGCACGCGGCCCAGAATCGTCCCCGTGATGGACTGGCCGAAAACGGAAGAGCCGGCCAGAAAGGCCAGCGCAAAACAGAGAACCCGAATGGATGCTTTCATAGCCGAACGATTATATCACCAGAAATGGGGACAGTAACAAATAACCCCTTTTCCCTCTGCGATTCAGACAGTGGCGGAGGCTCCGGAGGCGGAAATGGGGCTGAGGCGGCGCGGAGCCCGAAAAGACGGAGAAACGTCGGAGCACTTTCGCCTGGGGTGCTCGTTGATCAGCGGACAAGTGTCCGCGGCGCTCAGGTGGGCCCGCGAGGGAGCTTGCGGGCAGCATCAGCGAGCATAGGTCCCCCTCCCGCCACGGCGAGCGGGGGCGAAGTGGGAGCGGGATGGATAGTAGGGCGGTCAGCCGGCGGCTAGGGCGGCCGCGCGTTTTCCAGCAGCGAGTATTGGTCCCGCTCGATCTCGCGGAGCCGGTCTCGCAGTTTGGCGCGCACCGGCTCGGCAACCTCCAGCAGGATGCGGCCGTATTCGGCCAGCGTGAGCAGACAGAACCGCTGGCGATAGTACACCGCCACCACTTCCAGGGTCGGCGACAGCAGTTGCCAGGCGCTCCCCCAAACGCTCCCATTCAGCTCCTG
>JAUYBU010000503.1 GCA_030693045.1 Bryobacterales bacterium
ATTCCACATCGACCGAAGCCAGCTTGAATGAACGGTATCGGCCCTAGCCCAGCCCATCCAGCAGTTTCTGGAAGCGCGGGGTGGCGCGCAAGGGATCCAGGTTGCTGTCGTGCTCGTACCAGCCTCGATGGGTCAGACCCTGCCGCACCGCCCGCTCCAGGGCCTCGATGGCTTCGTCGAGCCAGCCGAGCAACGAGTAGATGCAGCCGACATTGTAGAGCGCCATCGGCTCGTCCGGCTCCATCCCAAGCGCGCGCTGAGCCCACTCGAAACCGCGTTCCTTCTCACCCAGGCCGGCCAGGCCGTTCGCCGCCATGTAGACCGCGCGCGCGTCCTCCGGGCTCAGTTTGAGATGGGCTTCGGCATTCCGGATGCCGCGCTCGCGGCATGCTCTGGCTTCCTCGGGCCGCCCCAGGTCGTCGTAGCTCTGGGCCACCAGCAAAGGCGCCTGGTAGTTTTCCGGCTGCACCCGCATCGCCTCTTCATACAGCCCCACGGCCTTCTCTATCTCGCCGCCGGCAAAGGCGTGGCGCGCATGGAAGTAGCAGGCCTCGAAAAGCCCCGGGTCCAGCCGGATTGCCGTTTCGAACGCCTTCTCGGCGTCCGCGTCGCGCCGGCTCAACGACAGCGACAGCCCTCGCGAAGCCTGCGCCCCGGCCGAACCGGGGTCGAGTTCCACGGCGCGAAGACTGGCGGTGCCGGCTTCCTGCCGGGCGTGTTCGGAGCGCTCGGCGTTGAAGTAGATGTAGGACCAGCAGTCCGCCAGGCTGGCATGGGCCAGCGCGAAGGCGGGGTCGAGTTCGATCGCGCGGGTGAACAATTGGATGGCGAATTGGACGTCGCGGCGGTTGTAGCGGTAATAGAACTTGCGGCCGCGAAGATAGTAGTCGTAGGCCTGAACGTCGCGCGTGGGCGTCTTCCGCAGAGCCCCGGTTTCTTCCGCCGTCAGCGTCACGGCCAGCGTATCGACGATGTTCTTGGCGATCTCCTCCTGAATCGAAAAGACGTCGCTCATCTCGCGGTCGTAGCGCCCCGCCCAGAGCTGATATCCGCTCTCGGCGTCGATGAGCTGCACGGCGATCCGCAGCCTGTTCCCGGCCCTGCGGACGCTTCCCTCCAGCAGCGTACCGACCCTCAGCCGCCGTCCGATCTCGCGGCTGCCGGCCGATGCCATCTTGAACTGGAAGGCCGAGGTGCGCGAGGCAACCCGCAGCCCCTGGATGCGAGACAGGGCGTTGATGATCTCCTCCGCCATGCCTTCGCAGAAGTACCCCTGGTCTTTCTCGCGGCTGATGTCGGCGAACGGAAGCACGGCGATCGAAGGGCCGGCCTCTTCGTGGGCCGGCGGATGCATCTCGACGACCGTGCGTTGTTGCGCCATCCATGCATCCAACTCGGATTTGTAGGCGTAGATCGTGCTGCCCTGGTCGTGCCGCAGACGGTGAACCGGCAGGCCCTGCTCGCGCTCCCAACGCTGCAAAGTGCGGGCTCCGCGCCGGAGATAGCCGGCGATCTCCTTCCAGGAATCCAGGCGGTCGGCCGCGGATTTAACCGCGTGCGGAACGGAGTCGGGCTTGGGAAAGTCAATGGGCTTTCGGGATGGTTGTTCCGGCATGCCTGACAGTGTAAGACGTCAAAACCGGAGAATAGTTCCGAAAGTAGCGGTCTGTGTTCGTTTTCGGGACGCCGGGTCCCAGAGGTGCGACACCGGTAATCCCGCCCCGCCGCCCAAGTCGCTTAAGGTCAGTCGCTTACAATTGGCTCACGGTTTGCGGGAAAGGAGGACATGCTCGCCGATCTGCGTCTTGCGCTTCGCAGCCTGGGCCGATCGCCGCTGTTCACCGCCGTCGCGGTGGTCTCGCTAGCGCTTGGCCTGGGAGTCAACACGGCCATCTTTTCCCTGTTCGACCAGATCCTATTGCGGCCCCTTGCGGTCAGGAATGCGCGCGAGCTGGTCATGCTGCGCAAACCATCGCGTGAGTAGCCCACAGGCGTGTCCCCCAATAGACCTGGGACCCAGGGTTTTCTTAGCTCAGATCGCCGCGACCCTCTCCGAAGGCAACTGACCTGCCCGCTCCAAATCCCTGCCTCGCGGCGTCCGCGCTTGCCTTTACTGCACCGACCACGACCCCGTCGCCCGCCAGCCCGTGTTGTTCAGCTCATTCACATCCCGCGCCGCCAGGTAGAACACCCGGTTGCCCGCGAACCCCGCGCCGAACGCCATGTTCAGCGTCAGTGTCAGCGTGTTGCCGCTGCTGGCCACCGACGATCCCACGCCGTTCACCGTGCATTGGCTGTTGCCCAAACTACCCGTCCCGCTCAGCGCCAATCCCGGCAGCAAACCAGTGCCATAATCGTTCATCAGGTACAGCGTGTTGTTGCCACGCGCGTAAGCCAGATAGCAGGCGCGCCGCCCGTCCAGCCAGTCGTTCACTAGGATGTTCACCACCCCCAGGTCGTTCGCCCCATTCGTGTCCGTGAAGGTGAAAGCGAACTGCCCCCCGGTTCCGCTCCCCCGCGCCGGGCTCATGCCTGCCACCGCCGTCGTCGTAGTCGGAAACGCCCCGGGTAATAGCAACAGTTCCTCCCGGGTTGCCACCAACAGATCCATCCGGCCGTCCAGGTCCGAGTCAAACGCCGCTGTCGCCAGCGCGCCGTCAACGTCCATGCGCTGGCGGTTGCCCCGCCCTTGCTCGCCCGTCACCTGCACGGCGACCACATCGCTTCGCAACTCCATCCGCTGCGGCAGGCGCGCCATGATGCGCCGCCGGCCGGGCGCCAGGTTACGCACCACCAGTTCCGCCTCCCCGCGCAGATTCAGCTCTCCCGCGGCCAGCAGCGTCGCGCCATCGGCCAGCACCACGCGCTGTCCCGATAGCCCCTCCGCTTTGACCCAAACGCGCAGGGCATCGCCCTCGGCGAGTTCCGCCGAAGCAAGTGTGAGTTGAATCGCCGGGCGGCTCTCGGCCCCCAACGCCGTCATCCCGGCCAGTGCAAACAGAAATCCAAGCAAGCGAACAGCAGCAGTCATGGAACGATTTCCTCCGATATCGTGAGCGGCTGGTGTTGTAGACGGCGGCCTGCATGGCCGCACCCGCCCGCCAACGTACCTCTCAGAATGCGCTTCGAAGCGGGCGACTGTCAACGAAAGAACGCTTCGCGCGTATCCGTGTCCATCCGTGGCCATCGGCCCCCCGAAGTCGCCTCCCGGCACTCTCATGTATCATGACGAAAGGGGGTAATCATACTATGTCTCTCGCGAAAGTCTTGAGTGTAATTCTGTCCGCCGCTTTGTTGGCCTCGATGCCGGCATGGCCGCAGACCAACGTCGGCCAGATCTCCGGAAAAGTGTTCGACTCCACTGGGGCGGTGGTCCCCAAGTGCGCGATCACCGCGACCAATCTTCAGACCGGCTTGCAGCAATCGGCGACCTCCGACGAAGGCGGCACCTATTCGTTTGCCTCGCTGCCGCGCGGCACCTACACGGTGCGGGCCGAGGCCGCGGGCTTTCGGTCCAGCGAGCAGTCCGGCGTGGTTCTGGACGCGGCGACACGGCGCGCGCTGGACTTCACGCTGGTGCTCGGCGCGCTGAGCGAAGCGATCTCGGTGGTCGCGGCCGCCGACCAGGTGCAGACCACTTCCGGCGACGTCTCGCAGCTCATCACCGAGCGGCAACTGACGCAGATCGCGCTCAACGGGAGGAACTACGTCCAGATGTTGCAGTTGGTTCCGGGCGTGGTAACGATCAGCACGGATCCGTTCAGCCTGGGCCTGTCCGCCACCGCCCAGCGGATCAACGGCATCCGGACCAATTCGATCTACTTCATGGTCGACGGCACCGACAACATGGACAACGGCGCCAACAGCAACGCCATCATCAACCCCAACATCGATGCCATCGCGGAAATCAAAATTCTCACCTCCAGCTACAGCGCCGAATTCGGCGGGCGCGCCGGCGCGATCATGAACGTGGTGATGAAGGGCGGCACGCGGCAGTTCCACGGCTCCCTGTTCGAGTTTGTGCGCAACGACAGCTTCGACGCCCGGAGTTTCTTCTCGAAGGCCACGCCCCCGTTGCGCTTCAACGATTTCGGCTGGACCCTGGGAGGCCCGCTTTACATTCCGGGCAAGTGGAACAGTGACAAGAACAAGTGGTTCTTCTTCGCCGGCCAGGAGTGGAAGTACAACCATCAAGGCGTCGCGCAAATCAGCACCGTGCCGACCCAGGAAGAGCGCGCCGGCGACTTTCGCAATTCATCCTTGCCGGCTCCCGTCGACCCGCTGACGGGGCAGGCGTTTGCCAACCGCACGGTCCCCGCCGCGCGCTTCTCCAAGAACGGACCGTCGCTGCTGAAACCGTATCCGCTGCCCAACTTCGGCGGACCGGGCGGCAATTATTCCATCAACGGAGTGAACCGCACGGACACGCGCGAGGACCTGCTGAAAGTGGACTACATCCTCTCGCCGAGCACGCAGGTCTCCTACCGCTGGACTCACGATGAGTTCGACATCTGGAACGCTTTTCAGGGCGGCAGCACGGGCATCGTTCCCGGCGGGCGGCCTCGTCCAGGTTGGACCACCATAGCCACCCTGCGGCAGACTCTCTCGCCCAGCATGCTGAACTCCTTCAGCTTCAGCGTGACGGCCAACCAGATCAAGGGCAATCCGCAGCTCGATATTCTGAAGCGCTCCGCCCTGGGGCTCACCTACCCGGAGGTCTTCGCCAACAATCAGTACCAGGTCGGCCCCAGCGTGAACGTCTCCGGTTTCACGGGCTACACCGCCGGCGACCGCATCCAGAACGCCATGGCCACCTTCCAATGGCGGGACGATTTCAGCAAGGTGGCTGGAGCGCACACGCTGAAGTTCGGCACCCAGATCACGCGCAGCCGGAAGGACCAGAACAACTCCGGCGCCAACGAGAACGGCACCGTGACCTTCAACACCTCCGCTGCAAGAACCAGCCGGAACGTGATCGCCGACGCCCTGCTGGGCAACTTCCAGAACTACACCGAGGGCCAGGTGGACACCTGGATGTGGGCCCGGTTCACCCAGATCGAGTTCTATGCGCAGGATAGCTGGCGAGTGAACCGCAAGCTCAGCCTGGAGCTGGGATTGCGCTATAACATCATCGGGCCGATCTACAGCGCGCTGGGCAATTTCACCACCTTCCTGCCCGGCCGCTTCGACCCGGCCAAGGCTCCGCAGGTGGACCCGCGGACCGGGGCTCTGGTGGGCACTGCGGGCGACCCCTACAACGGCATCGTCATCCTGGGATCGGGCTTCCCCAAGGCCGCCGCCGGACGCATCCCGGCGGCTTCCGACTTGTCGCTGTCGCGCCTGTTTGGCGTCGTGCCGCGCGGCGGCAAGCCCATCAACTATCGGGACTTCGGACCCCGCTTCGGCTTCGCCTACGACCCGTTCGGCAACGGGAAGACTTCCGTGCGCGGCGGCTTCGGAATCTTCTACGACCTGATGCAGACCAACTACATCATGAACTCGCAGGGCAATCCGCCGTTTGTTTCCAGCGCCAGCGTCTACGACGGCAACATCGACAATCCCGGCGCGGCTGCCGCCCAGGCATTTCCGCCGAACCTCTCGGTCATCAGCACCACCCATCCCGATCCGATGGTGATGTCGTTCAACTTCGGCGTACAGCGGCAGTTGCCCGGCTCTATCATCGCCGACGTAAGCTACGTCGGCACTCTAGGGCGCAACCTCAACTGGCGCACCATCAACCTGAACCAGTTGCGGCAGGGCGCGCGCCTGAACGCGCCGCAGAGCGGGATCAACGTCAACGCGCTGCGGCCCTTTCCGGGCTACGGCAACATCAACATGAACGAGAACGGGGAGAGTTCAAACTACAACAGCCTGCAAGTGGCGGTAAACCGGCGTCTGGAGCGAGGGCTGTCTTTCGGAGTGAACTACACTTTCTCGCGCGCGCTGGACACTTCCTCAGGCACGCCGCAGGACGCCTACGACGCCAGGCCGGACTACGGGCTGGCTTCCATCCACCGCAAACATGTCCTCAACCTCAACTACGTCTACGACCTGCCGTTCTTCCGGCGGCATTCCAACGTCCTGGTGCGGAATACCCTGGGCGGCTGGGAGTTCTCCGGCATCACCAGCTTCCAAAGCGGAGCGCCGAACAACGTCACCGTTCCGGTGGACGTGGCCCGCATCGGGGTGAGCTCTTCCCGGGCCAGCGTGGCCGGCGATCCCAGTCTGCCGGCCAGCCAGCGCACCCTGACCCGGTGGTTCAACACGGAGGCGTTCCTGGCGCCGGAGAAGATGATTCAGGGACAGTTCGGCAACGCCGGGCGCAACATCCTGATCGGCCCCGGATTCAGCCAATGGGACGTCGCCCTGCTGAAGAATTTCAGGATGCGCGAAAAGATGAATCTGCAATTCCGCGCCGAGTCGTTCAACCTTTGGAACCACGCGGCGTTTACCGGCATCAACGCCACGGTCCGCTTCGACGCCGCCGGGAAGCCGACTCAGAACTACGGCGCCGTGACGGCTTCCGGCCCCGGCCGCATCCTCTCGTTCGGTCTGAAGCTGTTATTCTGACAAAGAAAACCGGGGAGAGGTTATGATGCCGACCATTGACAGGCGGTTCTTGTATCTGCCTTTGTGCGTTTCCTTGATGGTCTCCGGCTCGCGGGCTCAGGCGCCGGAGAGTCCGGAGAAGCTGCTGTTGAACGACTACCGGCCGAAGTCCATCTTCAAAATCCCCACCACCCAGGTACGCAAGGCGAAGTATCCGGTCATCGACGTCCACTCGCATGCCTACGCCAAGACACCCGAGCAGATCGCCGAATGGGTCGGGAACATGGACCAGGTGGGCATCGAGAAGAGCGTGATTTTGACGGGCGCCAACGGCCCGGCGTTCGACGAGATTTACGCGAAGTACGCCAAGCACCCGGGACGTTTTGAGATGTGGTGCGGGTTCGACTTGCGCGGCCACGATCAGCCGGGATTCGGGCCCGCGGCGGTCAGGGAACTGGAACGGTGCTTTCGCGCGGGAGCGCGCGGCGTCGGTGAAGTGATCGACAAGGGCAGCGGGCTGGCCAGATCCACCGGTCCGCACCCGGACGACGCGCGCATGGACCCGCTCTTTGAAAAGTGCGGGGAACTGGGAATGCCCGTCAGCATCCACGTCTCCGACCCCATCTGGGCGTATGGGCCGATCGACAAAACCAACGACGGGCTGATGAACGCTCTGCGGTGGCGCTTGGACAACAAGCCCGGCATCGTCGGCCACGCCGGGATGATCGGCATCCTCGAGAAGACGGTGAAGAAGCACTCCAAGACCACCTTCATCGCCTGCCACTTCGCCAACCTGGATTACGACCTGACCCGCCTGGGCGAGATGTTCGCCCGCTACCCGAACCTCTACGCCGACATCTCGGCCCGCTACGCCGAGACCGCGCCCATCCCGCGCTTCGCCCGCGCCTTCTACGAGAAGCACGCCAACCGCCTGCTCTACGGAACCGACATGGGCTACAACCCGCCGATGTACCGCATCACGTTCCGGGTGCTGGAAACGCTGGACGAGCACTTTTACGAGATCGACCAGTTCAACTACCATTGGCCCATGAACGGGTTCGGGTTGCCCGATTCCGTTTTGAAGAAGGTGTACCGCGAGAACGCGCTGAAGCTGCTGAGGAGGAAATAATGTCCGACACAAAGCTGCTCATGACCAGACGGCATTTCGCGCTCACTACGGCGAGCGCGCTTGGCCCGCTGTCTCTGCTCGCGGCCAACGACGACGCCGCGAACATGCCGTGGGCGGGTCCGGCCACGGTGCGAAAGATCTACCTGGGCGGCAGGCCCTCCTGGCCGCGTCCGGACGCGGACCTGTCGCAGGATGTCGCCGGGATCGAAGCCCGGCTCGGCGAACTCGAGCGCAGGTATCCGGGGCAGATTCGCTTCACCGGCGGCGAGATGCTGAAGAGCGACACCGAGGTCTCCGCGTGGCTCGAGAAGGGCCCCGACGCCGACGTGATCCTGGCCTTTCCGATGGTCACCATCACGCTGCCGCTGTTGCGGAAGCTGGCCGAGTCCGGCAAGCCGACCGTGCAGTTCTCCGTGCCCTATGCGGGCCACGACTGGACGCACGGCGCGGCATACATGCAGAAGGGCGCGAAGCTCGAGCTGATCGCCTCGAGCGATTTCGCGGACCTGGACCCTTACATCCCGCTATTCCGCACCATCCACCACTTGCGGCATAGCAAGGTGCTGCTGGTTTCGCAACCCACCGCGCGCCCGAAGACGGAGGGCTATACGCAGCAGTTCGGCGCGACGTTCGCGTTTCCCTCCTACCTGGACCTCAAGGCCATCTACGACGGCGTCAGCGTGGAGCAGGGCCGCAAACTCGCCGACGAGTTCATCCAGGCCGCCGCCCGCGTCGTCGAGCCGACGCGCGACGAGATCGTCGATTCGATGCGGTTGTATATCGCGATGAAGAAGCTCCTGAGCCAGGAGCAGGCCAACGCCGTGGCCATCGATTGCCTGGGCGGCTTCGGCCGCAAGGAACTGCCGGCCTACCCCTGCATCGGGTTCTCGCGCCTCAACGACGCCGGCCTCTACGGCGTCTGCGAGAACGACCTGGACTCGACCATGACCCAGTTGCTGGTGACGTCGTTTTCCGGCAAGCCCGGCTTTGTCTCCGACCCGGTTTTCGACACCAGCCGCAACGAGGTGGTTCACGCGCATTGCGTGTCGGCAACCAAGCTCCGGGGGATCGACGGGGACCCCTGCCCCTACATGGTCCGTTCCCACCTGGAGGATCACAAAGGCGCGTCCATGCAGGTGCTGGCGCCGGCCGGCGGCGCGGTCACCGTGGCGCGGTTCGCCGGACCCGGGAAACTCCTGGTTTCCACCGGCGAGGCGCTGGGCAACGTGGACAACGAGCGCGGCTGCCGAACCAAGATCCGCACACGTGTGCACGACGCGCGGGCGCTGCTCCGAGGCTGGTCGGCGGCGCTCACCGCGGGGCCGTCGATGCCCGGCACGCGGGACCTGTTGCACCGGGTGGTCTTTTACGGAGACCACACCGAGCCGATCCGGAGGCTGGCGCAGTTGACCGGATTCCAGGTGGTCAACGAAGGCTGAGGGACGTCACACCACCAGCTTCCAGGGCGAGCGGTACTGCGCCTTGAGGTACTTGCGGGCGGCTTCCTGCTTGACGGTTTTGGCGTTGTCGTCCCAGTCCAGCGTCATGCCGGATCGCAGGGCGATGTTCGACAGGATGCAGGCCTGCGACGTCCGGACCGTGGTCTCGATCTCGGAGATGGGCCGCTGGCGGGTTTTGACGCACTCGAGGAAGTTCTCCCAGTGCGGATCGTTCATCGTGAACTTGGCCTTCTCGTTGTCCTCGAAAGGCTGCAGCGTGGACTTTCCGGCCGGAATGATCTTGTAGCCGCCGCGATTTACCGCCAGTGTCCCCTGGGTGCCGAGGAACGCCGTTCCGTAGCCCATGTCGAACATCTGCGCCGGCGCCGCCGTGCGGCTTTCGTAAGTGCAGAGGAACTTCGGGTAGTGATAGCTGGCCACCATCGTGTCCGGCGTTTCGGTGTTGTCGCTGACGAAGAACTTCGAGCCGACCGAGGCGTACTTCACCGGCATCACTTCGTCGAAGGCGTACTGTACGATGTCGAGCAGGTGCACGTTCCAATCGGTCATGGCGCCGCCCGCGTAATCCCAGAAGTAGCGGAAGGTGGACCAGCGCTTTTCGACAATGCCCCAGCGGTTGAGGTTGAACGGGCGCTTGGGCGCGGGCCCCAGCCAGAGATCCCAATCCAGATCGGCCGGCGGGGGCTCGTCGGGCGGGAATCCGTAGCCGTCTTTCTTGGTCAGGCCGGCCTGCCAGGTTTTGCAGAAAGTGATCTCGCCGAGGTCTCCGCTCTTGACGATCTCGACGGCCTTCTTGAAGAAGTAGCCGGAGCGCTGCATGGTGCCGCCCTGCACGATGCGCTTGTACTTGCGGGCGGCCTCCACCATCTTGAGCCCTTCTTCGACGTACACGCAGGAGGGCTTCTCGACGTACACGTCCTTGCCCGCCTTGCACGCTTCCACCATCATGTAGGCGTGCCAGTGATCGGGCGTCGAGATACAAACCACGTCGATGGACTTGTCCGCGATGATCTCGCGGAAGTCCTTCACCAGGCGGGGCTCCTGACCCATCTTGCGAGCCTGCGCCTGCCCGCGCTCCAGGTTGGGCTGATATACGTCGCAAAGAGCCACGATCTGAAACCCGGCCTTTGCGGCGTAGCCGATGTTGCCGCGCCCCATCGTGCCCGTTCCGATGTGCGCGATGGCGAGCTTGTCGTTGGCGCCCTTCAGGTTGCCGGTGAAGATCGAAGTAGTCAGTGCCGCCTTAAGAAAATCCCTGCGAGGAGCAGATGCCGCCGAATCCATGCCCCCCAGTCTACCAGATAGGGACAGAGGCACCCTGGAATGCCGAAGGTAATACTCCCCGCGCCAAAGAGGGTGCCTCTGTCCCTATCTGGGTTCACGCCTCCAGGTAGGGACAGAGGCACCCTGGAATGGGAAGGTAATACCCCTCGCGCGAAAGAGGGTGCCTCTGTCCCTACTATAATGGTTACCGCGACGATGCACGATCCCAGGAAGCAGGAGCGGCGGCAGAGGCTTCTGAAGGAGAAGCGGGCCGCGCAGCAGCGCGAGTGGGATCTGGAGGACGCCAACGCTTTCTATCGGGAGGCGCGCCAGGCTCACAAGCTCGGAAATGCGCCCGGCGCCGCGCGAGCGGCGAAGAAGGCGCTCCAGTTGAATCCGGATCTCTATCTCGCCCTGGATCTGCTTGCCGAGATTCACTTCCAGGCGGGACAGTATTCGGACGCGGCCTACTACCTCGGTCTGGTGCGAAAGTATCCAGCGGCGATCGGCGCCAGTTACAACCTGGGAGTGGCGCACGCCAAGCTTGGCCGCCCGCAGGAGGCGCTGAAAGACTTCCAAGACTTTCTGGAAGCGACCAGGTCTTCGCGAGACGCCCAGTTGATCCGGCTGCGGGAAAGCGCCAAGGCCTGGTGTAAGGAGCTGGAGAAGGCCGGGCCGCCGGCCCCGCCCCCGGCCGTGACCGCGCCGGCCGCCAAGCCGCCAGAGCCGCCCGCGCCCACGCCCGAACCCAAGCCCGAACCGCCGCGCGTCGCCGTCGAATTCCTCGAGCGGCCGATTCCCGCCTTCGATCCCTGCCCACCCGCGACCCTGGCCGACTATTTCCTCCGCCGAAGATTGCTGGAACTGAAGCTCGCGCAGAATTTCGAAGACCTGATCTGCCTCGCATCCCTGCACGGGGTCGATACCTACCACTACCAGCAGGAGACCGTGCGCAAGGTGCTGCGGCACTTCAAAGGGCGCGCCTTGCTGGCCGACGAAGTGGGGCTCGGGAAGACCATCGAGGCCTGCCTGATCCTGAAAGAGTATTGGACCCGAGGCATGGTCCGCAGAGCGCTAGTGCTGACGCCGCCCTCGCTGGTGTCGCAATGGAAAGGAGAACTCATCGAGAAGTTCGGACTGGCGCCGGCTTCGGCGGACGACGCGGCATTCCGCTCCGACCCCGCGCGATTCTGGCAAGAGGAACCGCTGATCGTCGCCTCGATAGCCATGGCGCGCCTGGAGCCCCACGCCACCGCGCTGGCCGGCGCGGCCTGGGACATGGTGATCGTCGACGAGGCGCATTGCCTGAAGAACCGCACCAGCGCGAACTGGAAGCTGGTGAACTCTTTGAACAAGAAGTTCATTCTTATGCTTACGGCGACGCCGGTCGAGAACAACCTGGTCGAACTCTACAACCTGATCACCGTGCTGAAGCCCGGCCTGCTTTCGACCGAGGGGGAGTTTCGCAAGCAGTTCGTTATGCCCGGCAAGCCGAAATCGCCGCGTAACCCCGAGCGCTTACGTTCGTTGCTGGGGGAGGTGATGGTGCGCAACACCCGCTCGGCGGTGGACGTGCGCCTGCCCCACCGGATCGCGGCCAGCGTGGTGACGCCCCCCTCGCCGGCCGAGGCGCAACTCTATCAGGCGGTTTCCGATTTCGTGGCTCAACGGCATCGCAACGACGACCGGCGAACCACTGGGCTCACGCTCCACCTCTTGCAGCGTCAGGCCGGCAGCAGCCCTCATGCGCTGGTCCGCTCGCTGGGACGGGCGCTGGCGGGGGAACGATGGACCCAGCCGGACGATCGCCGGGAGTTGGAGCGAATGCTGGAACTGGCGTCGCAGCTTCCGTTCACGGGCAAGAGCGCGCAGCTTGGCCGGATGCTCGCCGAGGGGCCAGGCAAGACCGTGGTGTTCACCGAGTTCACGCCGACGCTCGAGCACTTGGCGGACGTCTGCTCGCAGCAATCCGTGCGCTATGCGCTATTCCGTGGAGACATGTCGCGGGCCGAAAAGGACGCGGCGATCGCGCATTTTCGCGACGACGCGGAGGTGCTTCTGTCCACCGGTTCCGGCGGGGAAGGGCGCAACCTCCAGTTCGCCAACACGGTGATCAACTTCGACCTCCCCTGGAATCCGATGCGCCTCGAACAGCGGGTGGGGCGGGTGCACCGCATCGGCCAGACGCAAGAGGTCTTCGTGTTCAATTTCTGCCAGGCCGGCACCATCGAGGAGCAGTTGTTGCGCTTGCTGCACGACAAGATCAACATGTTCGAGCTGGTGGTGGGCGAGGTGGATGCGATCCTGGGAATTCTCGACGAGGGCCGCGACTTCTCCGAGCTGGTGTTGGATCTATGGGTTTCCGCGCGCGAATCCGGGCGGGTCGAGCAGGCGTTCGACGAGCTGGCGGACCGCCTGCTGGAAGCCAAGACGCAATACTCGGCAACCAAGCGGTTGGACGCATCGCTGTTCCACCGGGATTTCGAGGTGTAAGCTTTGATCGGCGTTCAAGACTGGGTGTGCGATCTTCTGATGAGCCGCGGGGCGCTGGTGGAGTCGGAAGAAGAAGGCAGAATTCGCGCCATGCTGCCGGCCGATACGGCTGCCAGACTCGGCGCCAGCGAGTGGCTCTCGCTGGACTTCCGGCCGCGTCCGGGCGGAGACGATGCGGCCGACTGGCTGGAGCGCCTGGAACGGATTCTGCCGGCGCATCCGCTGGTGGTGAGGGCGCGGGTCCGCAATCCGTCGCTGGCGACCCGGGTGGATGCGGCGGCGGCGCTGGCTTCGGAACTGGCCATTCAGAATGGCATCTACCGGCTGGTGGAGGATCTCCCCGCAACCGCAACATACCTGTTCTTCACCTTCCAATACACGGTTGAATCCGACGACCGCAGCCTGGGCTTTTTCACTGTGTGCCTGAACGCCGATGCGCGCTCGGTGGTGACGCTGCCGGAGGCCTTCCTGCGGGGCATCCGCGAGCACCTGGATGAGGACCCATCGGCGGCCGCGCCCGAAGTTCTCGCCCGGCTCTACCCGGCCGCCGCCAGGGTAACCCAAACCGCGATCCGGGAGCGTGTGACCGAGATCGAGGACAATGCCAACCGCCGGCTCGCACGGGACACCGAGCGCGTGGAATCTTACTACCAAGGATTGCTGGCGCAGATCGAGAAGCGCACAGCCAAACGGGCGAACGACCCCGCCGCGGCCGAGAAAGAACGCGGCCGCGCCTCCGCCACCCAGGCCGACCGCGTCGCCAAGCTGGAAGACCTGCGCCGGAAGTACTCGCTTCGCATTCAGGCCGATCTGGCGCTGGTGCTTGCCGTACGCGCGCCCGTGCGCCAGATGTCGCTGCGCCTGATCCGCAAGCGAGAGGAACGGCCGCACATCCTGCACTGGAATCCGGTGCTGCGGACGCTCGAATCGCCCCTGTGCGAGCACTGCTCGGCGCGGGCACATCCGTTGTACCTGTGCGAGCGGTTGCATTGCCTCTGCAAGGATTGTTGGACGCAATGTCCGACCTGCTCGAAGTTCTTCTGCCGTGCGTGCCAGCCGCGCTGCAAGTGCGGCTAGCTTCGGGGACAGGCTACGTAACCTCGGAACTCAGGCGGCCCAGTGCCAGCAGGATGCCGTCGATCAGCGCTTCGGGGCGTGGCGGGCATGAGAGCGTAGAGCACGCCCATCAGCGCCGAGACCACGCCGGCCGTCAGCACCAGGATTCCGGCCCACAGCGGCGGCACATCGAAGAAGTCGAAGAAAACGCGCGCCATGCCGTAGATTCCGGCCTTGATCACGATGCCCGACATGAGGGCGGAGATGTTGCTCGGCGCCACCGGGTGGGCGGCCGGCAGCCATACGTGGATGGGGATCATGCCGGCTTTGACTCATCTTCAACAGCAGCTCGGCCGAAGTGCCTGATAGTTAAGGAGTTGCGATTTCGAAAAACGCCTAGTGACACGCCTCCCCGCGCGTGCGGACCCGCGGACGGAGGAGGTGCGTTCAGCATGGTCGTAGCGTGGGCGGCAGCGCGACCCCACAGGCTTGGAAGACCTTGCTCGTGGTTCCCTTGGCCTCACTGCGAAACACGTAGCCCTTGCCGGTAATCGAAACTTCCATCTCCAGCAAGTTGTCCAAATCGCGAATCACGTCGGACCACTCCAGCTTCCACTCCTTGCTGGCCAACCGGTCTTCCAGTTCCTTGCGCAGTACCAGCGCCAGAAAGGAGCAGAACACGTGCCCGCGGATCGTCTCATCGCACTTGTGGAAAATGGGCCGGGTGTCCAGCAGCGATTTCATCGAACGAAAGACGGCCTCCACCATCCACAGTTGCTTGTACTTCAACGCCACCTCGCGGGCTGGCAGATCGGTGTTGGTCGTCAACACCCACTTGCCGTCGTAACGCGCCTCTGTTCTTACCTTGTCCTCGTCCACCGCAAACGCCTGCCCGCCGCTCGACAGATACTTGCGGTATCCTTTGTTGCCCACCAGCGACTTGTCCCCCTGCCGCAACGCCTGGTGCAAAGCCGCCACTACCGCCTCGCGATCGTAGCGGTCCTTGACGGCCTGATCCTCGTTCACACAAACCACGTATCGCCGCTGCTGCTCCACCCACACTTCTTTCACCTTCAACGGAGAGGGATCGTCGGGATCGTCGCTCTTGGGATAAACTTCCGCATAGCGTCCGGCGCGCCCTACCACCGCCTTGGCTTCCGTGGAACTTCGCATGCGCACTCCCAAGATGTAACTCCACTGCCGCTTCTCCACTTCCGCCACCGTCTCGGCGCTGATCATCCCACGGTCGGCAACGATGCAAACCGTTCCGATCCCGAACCGCGTCTTCAGCCGCTCGACGATGGGCGTCAGGCTCTTCACGTCGGTCGTGTTGCCCGGCCACATCTCGCTGCACACCGGGCTGCCGTCCTGGTCCAACACTACCCCCACCACCATCTGCTTCAGATCCGGACGATGATCCTTGGAACGACCGCGCCGGCCGATGGTCTCGCCGCCCTCTCCCTCGAAGTAGATCGAGGTGGTGTCGAAGAACACCAGGTCCAACTGGGAGAACAGATCCCGGCGCTGGGCGAACAGTTCCTCCTCGATGAGGTCCTTGACGGTCCGGGGCGCGAAAGGCGTCGCACCCCTTTGTTGATCCTGCGCCAACTCTTCTCCCAGCCAAGCCATCGCACGGTAGAGATGGTGCAGACCCAACCCGGCGACGCCGGGGATGGTGTAGTCGTCTTTCCACTTCTCGGCAGCGCGGTCGCTGCCGGGAGCGAACAGACGATGCAACACGGTGAGAAAGACGGCCCGTTCAACGGAGAACTCGAAGCGGCGGTGGCGCAGCAGACGCTGCAGAACATCACCCACCGAGCAGGCTTGCCAGAGCCGTTGAAAGATGAGGGCGGGTCCGATCCGCGAACTCCGGGCGGCGACGCTCCCGCCCCGAGCCTGCGCACCCAGGATCGCCAGTTTCTCGGAGAACCGTCCCAGCGATTGCACCAGGGCATCGAGCCGGCCCTCGGCCAGCAGTTGATCGAGGCGGCCGAGTCGGAACAGGACGCGCTGCTTGACCTTACCATCCACCCACTGGTTGTCTACGATGAGCAGGTACGTGCGGGAACCGTTGGTCTGCGTGCGGACGAACAAGGTATTGCTCCTGTGTCACTATCATAAACTGGCTATTTCGCATAGTCAATGGACAATCGCGCGTATTACGACGCCATGCGTGACACTAGGATTTCACCCTGACCGACACTGCCGGCAATAGAATCAACGGCCTACGGGGGGAACATGCCGGCCAACTGTCGAAGATGAGTAAGAAGCCATTCCCTACTTCAGAGGCAGACCGGAACTTGTCAAGAGTCTTGAGACGCCAGCCGGCATAATTTATTGAGTTTTCTGGTCTGAATCCGGCGGGCTGGATTCAGGCTTGGGTGGCGGGTTGATCCAGACCTCGGTGGGCAGCGCAGGCGGCTGCGGAGGTTTCCGGACAAAGCGTTCCGGGTGAGCGGCATAGGCCGCGTCCAGGGTCTGCTGGCGGAGGTGGCGAACTTCCTCGGCGCGCCGATAATGCACGACCTCCGGGGTCAGCAGTCCGAGACCGGAGTGATGATGCTGGGTGTTGTACCAGGGGAAGAACTCCTGGCAAAAGCACCGGGCGTGCTGCAGGGAACCGAAGCGATCTGGAAACTCCGGCCGGTATTTCAGGGTTTTGAACTGGCTCTCCGAGAACGGGTTGTCGTCGGAGACGTGTGGGCGGCTATGCGTCTTGGTGACGCCCAGGTCGGCGAGCAGAAAGGCCACGGGCTTGGATTTCATCGACGAGCCGTGATCGGCGTGAAGGGTGAGTTGGCCGGGAGCAATCTCGTGCTTTTCGCAAGTGGCGGCGATGAACTGCTTGGCCAGTTCCTTGCCCTCCCGATCGGCAATCATCCATCCGACGACGTAACGGCTGAAGACGTCGAGGATCACGTAGAGGTAGAAGTAGGTCCACTTGGCCGGCCCCAGCAGTTTGGTGATGTCCCAACTCCAGAGCTGATTGGGGCCGGTGGCCAGCAACTGGGGCTTCTGGTAGGGAGGATGGGTGAGCTGGTTGCGGCGTTCGCGGGTCTCGCCCTCCTGTTCCAGGATGCGGTACAGGGTACGGATCGAGCAGCAGTAAACGCCTTCGTCGAGCAGTGTGCCATAGACCTCGGCCGGCGAGCGGTCTTGGAAGCGTTCCGAATGCAAGTGGCCGAGCACGATGGCTCGCTCCCCGGGCGTTAGCGCTCGGGGCGGCGACGGGCGTTCGAGCGGCTCGGGCGGTTGCGGCGGCGGGTTTTGCAGCCGATGCAAAGAGGCTCGGGAAACGCCGATGGCCTGACAGGCGGCGACCGGGCCCAATGCGGAGACGGCCTGGGCGGCAGCGGTCATGAGTTGCTCCCGCCGCTGCCGGCCGCTGCCAGCGGAATCCCCAACAACAGCGAGACTTTTTTTTGAACTTCGATGATAAGTTCGGCTTGCGCCAGGCGTTGAGTCAACTGGCCGTTCTGCTGCTTGAGACTGCAAACTTGTTCAAACAGAGGATCGTGCTTGGGCTTGGGCCCTCGCCGATGGGGGACCAATCCCCGATCGCGCTGCATGCGCCAGTGGGTGAGGTGCGTCGGCGCTCACCAGAAGTGACCCGGTAACGCTCGGCTGAAGTGACCCCTGCTGGGAACGGGATTGAGATTGAGAGCGCGGTGGGGAAGCGTCATCATCCGCGCCGTAGGCGCGAGCAGGTGGTTTCGGGGGGGGGCAACCTCATCCACGCCGCAGGCGTGCAAGCCGGCGGCGAGAGGAAACGGAGCGGGCCAAGGGCTGACTACCGACGGGCGGTGATTCGCGCGATGCCGTGGCGCAGATAGCGG
>JAUYBU010000522.1 GCA_030693045.1 Bryobacterales bacterium
AGCCCCTCGGAGAAACTGTTCATCCAGGCCTTGGTGGCGCAGTAGCTGACGCTGGCCGGGTTCTGCATGAAGCCGGCGACCGAAGCGACGTTGACGATCGAGCCGCGCCGCCGCTCCACCATTCCCGGAAGCGCGGCGCGCGTCAGCGTGACCGTCGCGACCACGTGCAGCTTGTGCATCTCGACCTGAGACGCCGCCTCCCAAAAGCGGCCCCGCGTGCCGAAACCGGCGTTGTTGATCAGTAGATCGAGCCGGGGCTCGGCGGCCAGCCGCGCCGCAACGGCGTCGAGGTCCGCGTCGTCGGTCAGATCGGCGACCAGGATTTCGGAGGCGGTGGGCAGTTCGGCGGCGAGGCTCTCGAGCCGATCCTTGCGGCGGGCAATCAGCAGCAGGTCGTAACCGTCGCGGGCCAGGCGCCGGGCGAAGGTCGCGCCAATGCCGCTGGAAGCGCCGGTGATGGCGGCTATTCTGGAGTTTTGCATAGTTTTGGCGGTCTCAGCAGCCGCGCGGGCAGACGCGATAAGTAGATCAGCCGCTCGACCCACGGCAGCAGACGGCGCACCGTCCGGCCGTGCAGAAGCAGGCTTGCGGCCACCAGCAGCGGGTGCGGAATCGTAGTCAGGCAGCGCGAGCAGACGCCGATCTCCCCGGAGCGGCCGGCCGCGTGCAGCCGGCGCATGCGGCGCATCTCGTCCGAGTTCCAGATCTGCACGAGACTGGATTCGCCGATGCGGCCCACCGGCTTGCCGTCCAGCATGTAGCTCTGGCAGCAGGGGTAAACGTCGCCCGAGTGCTTGACGTACATCGGACCGCGCCAAAGGTAATGGCAGGGGTGCTTCCAGTCCTCGCGTGCGTGGCCGGCCAGCGGTTGCAGCAGGTTGGTCTCGTCGGCCTTGATGCGCACCTGGTCGACGCCCGGCACCGCGCGCCAGAAGCGCAGAAACTCGCCGGCTTCGTGCGCGTTGCGCTCCAGACGAACCATCTGCACGACCACCTGCACCTTCGCGCCGCGCTCGTGCTTCAAACGCGCGAAGCGCACGAAATTGTCGCGCACGCTCTCGAACCGCGCGCCCTTACGGTAGTACTCGAAGGTTGCGGCACTGGCGCCGTCGAAGCTCAGCGTGATGTGCGCCAGCGGCGTGCGCAGCAACCGGTCCGCCATCTCCTGGTCCAGCAGCGTGCCGTTGGTCGACAGCAGTGTCGAGATGCCGTGCCGCTGGCAGTACTCGATGCGGTCGAAGATCTTAGGGTCGAGCAACGGCTCGCCCAGGCCGATCAGCATCATGTGTTCGGCGCTGGCGCCCGCTTCCTTCACCAGGCGGTCGAAGACATCGTCGAGCATGTCTTCCTTGGGCTGCTTGTGGGTCTCACGCGGGCACATCGGGCAGTAGAGATTGCACTTCGCCGTGGTCTCGACGATGTATTCGACAGGCAGCCCCGCCAGCCGCTCCCGTCCGCGAAGATAACCCCAGAGAAGCCGGGCCCGGTTCCACGCTCGCATGCGATGCTTTCATTGTAGCGGGTGGGATAATCGTTCTTATGCGGGTTGCGATCACGGGCGCGAGCGGCTTCATCGGCAGGCGACTGGTGCGGAGCCTGAACGCGGATGGTCATTCGGTGGCCGCGATCGGGCGGGACCCGCGGGAGCTCGCGGCGATCGAAGGGGCCGAGGCGATGGTCCATCTGGCCGGCGAGCCGGTAGCCCAGCGTTGGACCGCCGCGGCCAGGCAAAGGATTCGATCCAGCCGCGTGGAGGGCACGCGGCGGCTGGTCGAGGCGATGCGATCGCTGAGCCGGCCTCCGTCGACCCTGGTGTGCGCGTCCGCCATAGGCATCTACGGCCCACGCGGCGACGAAATCCTCACCGAGCAGTCACGTCCCGGCGAGGGCTTCCTGGCCTCGGTGTGCATCGAGTGGGAAAACGAGGCGGAGAGGGCGGCGGACCTGGGAGTCCGCGTGGTGAAACTGCGCAGTGGCGTCGTGTTGGGCCCGGACGGCGGCGCGCTGGCGAAGATGCTCCCCGTGTTCCGCATGGGCCTGGGCGGCAGGCTTGGCTCGGGCGATCAGTGGATGTCGTGGATTCACGCCGGCGATCTGATCGCGCTGATCCGGCACGCCATCGACTTTCCGGCGCTCAGCGGGCCGGTGAACGCGACGGCGCCCAACCCGGTGACCAATGCGGTGTTTACCGAAGGCCTGGCGGCCGCGCTGGGCCGTCCGGCGTTTCTGCCGGTTCCCGCATTCGCGCTCCGGTTGCTTTACGGCGAGATGTCCGAGGTGCTTTTGGGCAGCCAGCGAGTGGTCCCCGCCCCGGCGGAAGCGAGTGGATTCCAATTTCGTTACCCGCAACTGGGCCTGGCGCTCGGCAGCCTGCTGGGG
>JAUYBU010000543.1 GCA_030693045.1 Bryobacterales bacterium
GAAAAAACATTTTTCCTCCTGCATGTTTTTTGCAACCACCTTTTGTTTCTTAGTGTTCCAACGCCCCCCTCCTGCCTCCCCCAGTGTCTGAATTGCAGGTTGGATGTACAATCGGTTTTGACATGTTTTCTGAAAGGATGAGACCTTGACCCACGAAGAGAATCAGTCCACTCGCCGCCAGTTCCTGACCCGGGACGCGGGACTGGCCGCGGTGACCGCCACGTTTGCCACCGGCCGCGTGCTGGGCGCCAACGACCGCATTAATATCGCATTCATCGGCAACGGCATGCAGTTTGAGTCGCTGGTGCGCGGCTTCAAGAACCGCAAGCAGGAGAAGAACGACGTGAACTTCGCCGCCTGCTGCGACGTCTGGGAGCCCCGGCTGAAATTCGGCATGGAGCAGTGCGGCGCCGAGAAGGCTTACAAGGACTACCGCGAGATTCTGGCGCGCAAGGACATCGACGGGGTCGTGCTGGCGGTCCCCGATCACTGGCACCATCCCATGGCCAGCCAGGCAATGTTGGCCGGCAAGGACGTCTACCTCGAGAAACCCATGACCCGGACCGTCGAGGAGGCCGCCAAGCTGAACGACCTGCAGAAGAAGACCGCGCGGCTGATCCAGCTCGGCGGCAGCGGACCCGCGACGCGGCTTTTCTGGAAGGTCAACGAATACCTGAAGGCCGGCAAAGCGGGCAAGATCCTCTGGGGCCTCATCAGTTACAACCGAAATACGCGGCAGGGGATGTGGGATTACCCGATTCCCGGCGTGGGCGGCAAGGCCTGGCCGGACACCACATTCACCGCCGCCAACGTGGACTGGAAGATGTGGCTGGGCTCGGCTCCCAAGCGCCGGCTCAGTGCCGAAAGGTATTTTCGCTGGAGGAAATTCTGGGACTACTCCACCGGCAATGCGGGCGACCTGTTGTATCACCGCCTGGGCATGATGAGCAGCATGGTCGGATTCGATTTCCCGACTCGCGCGGTCGGAGTGGGCGGCATCTATGTACAGAAGAACCGCGACGTGCCCGATACTTACATGACCATGATCGAGTACCCGGGGGATTACTCGGTCAACATGGTGTCGTGCATGGCCAACGAGACCTCGGTGCCGGTGACCGTGTACGCCAACTGGGCGACGGTTCAGATCGTCGAGGGCGGGGCGCCGCCGGCGGGCGGGCAGCGGCGAGGACAAGGAATGGCGGTGGTCAAGGCCGAGCGGCAGTTCCAGAAAGAGTTCCGTGAAGCCAACGGCGGAAAGACGGAAGTCACCATCGAGCCGGAGGCCAGTCCCAGCCTTGGCGAGAACTGGCTGGACTGCATGCGCAGCCGCGAAGCGCCGGTCTACAACGCGCTGCGCGGTTACCAGATCATGGTGGCGATTGCACTGGGAGTCGAATCCTACCGCAAAGGCAAGGTCATGGCGTTCGACCCGGTGCGCCAGGTCATGCGCTCCGCCCCGCCTCCGCACAAAGAGTTCCCGCCCCCGGAAACAACTTAGAAGCGTCTGGGGACACTCCGGGCTGATCCGGCCGATTGTGTGATATGCTGATCTCGGCCGCAAGGCCACCAAGAAACAAAAAGGAAGTTCTGGCTCAATGACCATGAGGCAATTCTTTGTCGTGCTGATCGCCGCGGCGGCCCTGCTTGTCCCGGGCTTGTCGCAGAAGACCAATAACCCGTTCGCCGGCCGATGGGACATGACCGTTACCAGGGACAATCTCACCTTCCCAAGCTGGTTCGAACTGGTCGAAAAGGACGGCCGCCCGCAGGCTCGTGTCCAATTGCGCACCGGCAATGTCAACCCCGCCGCCGCGACGCGGATCGACGGATCGCGGCTCATCATTACCGTCTCGGCGCCCGTCCCGGCCCGCCCGGCGGCCGATGGCCAACCCGCGGCTCCCGCGCGCCCGGAACTGGTATGGGAACTGACCGAAGCCAACGGAAAGCTCAGCGGCACCTCGACCCAGGGCAAGAACGTCTTCAAACTCGCCGGCGTGCGCGCGCCGGCGCTGAAACGTGCCGCACCCAAAGCCTGGTCCAAGCCCGAGCCGCTCTTCAATGGCAAGGATCTCACGGGATGGGAGCCGATCGGCAATACATCCAATAACCCCTCCGCGCCGGCCACCAGTTATTGGGTGGCAAAGAACGGAGAACTGACGAACGAGAAGAAGGGTCCCAACATCCGGACCAAGCGGACGTTTACGGATTTCAAGCTGCACGTCGAGTATCTCTGCCCTCCGGAGGAGAACAGCGGTGTCTATTTGCGCGGTCGCTATGAAGCGCAGGTTACGGCTCCGCCCTCTGCCACTCCTCGTCCGGCCGCCGTGCGCCTCCGTCCCGGCGGGCCGCCCAAGAATCCCTACGGTAGTGTGGGCTGCATCTACGGAATGCTGGGGCCCTCCACTCCGGCCCCATTCCGGCCGGACTGGCAGACCTACGATTTCACACTCGTCGGACGCTGGGTGACGGTGATCTTCAATGGCGTGACCACAGTCGATAACAAGGAAATCCCGGGGATCACCGGCGGCGCGCTTGACGCCAACGAAGGCGAACCCGGCCCGATATACTTCCAGGGCGACCACCACGGCGGCATCCGCTACCGGAACATCACCATCTCCGTGCCGCAGCCTTAGTTTCGGGGACAGGCTACGAAATCCCGAAATTCAATTCGGGGACAGGCTCAGACCTCCTGAATTACTTGGCGGCGCCGCCGCGAATGGCGAACAGGTGGTCGCGGTTGACGACATAAAGTGTGTTGTTGGCCGCCACGGGAGTGGAGTACACCGAGCTGCCCATGTCGATTTCGGCGATCAGCTTCTTAACCTTGCCGGCCTGCAGGATCACGATATTGCCGTCCTCGTTGCCCAGGTACACCTTTCCGTCAACCGCGTAGGGCGAACCCCAAACCGCGGCCAGCGTGTCGTGCACCCAGAAGGGCTTGCCGGTTTTGGCGTCCAGAGCGTGCAGGAAGCCGCTGAAATCGGCGTAGTAAAGGATGCCGTCGCGCAGCGCCCCGGTCGATATCGAGCGGCGGATCTTGTCGTACTGCCAGATCCGGCCGGTCTGGGTGATGTCGCCGCGCTTGGTGGCGTCGATGGCGTACAGGTGGCCCACGCCGTCGCCGTGCTCGGGATCCTGCCCGCTGGCGAGGTAAACCACGTTGTCCACGACGATCGGGGTGCTGACGACTTCGTTCCGGCTTTTCGGCCAGACGGCGTCCTTCGGGTTCAAATCGAACTGCCAGAGCTTCTCACCGGTCAAGGCCTGGAATCCGCGCACCCAGCCATCGCCCTGCCCGCTGACAAGTTGCACGGTGTCGCCGATCGTGCCCACGGCCGGCGACGACCACTGCCCGTGCAAGATGCGCCCGCCCACCGCGCTGTCCTTCCAGACCAGTTCGCCGGTCTTCTTGTTCACCGCCACGATGGTCGGCGCTTTGGGCGAAGGGACCTTGGCGTGGCTCTCGTCGTTCCCGTTCGAGGTGCTGACGTAAACCAGGTCGCCGTAGGAAACCGGCGAGGAGTTGGCCAGGTTGTGCGGGAACGTGCCCACGCGCGCGATCATGTCGAAGCGCCAGACGACGTCGGCGTCCTTGGGACCTTTGAAGACCTCGGCGGTGTACGGGCCATCGTTTTCGCCGTCGGTGAATCCCTTCGTGTCCAGGCAGATCAGCTCGGCGCGGTTGGAGACGTAATACAACCGGTCGCCTTCCACCAGCGGCGAGGAAGCCACGCCCTGCAGGGCCCAGTCGTTCACGTCGCCGGTGGCCAGTTTCGCCGAGGTGTGCTGCCACAGAAACTGGCCGTCGGACTCGCGGAACGCCATCAGCACGCCCCGGTCGCCGCCCTGCTTGGGGTCGAGGGCGAGTGCGTTATTGGTGCCCACGAAAACCATGCCGCCCGAGACCACCGGGTTGCCGTAGGCATGTGAGCCCAGCGGCGCGACCCACTTGATGTTCTCTTTCGTCTGGACGTTCCAGCGCGTGGGAGCGCCGCTCATCGTGCCCACCATGTTGCGGCCCGGCGTTCCGCCCCACATGGGCCAATCGCCGCCGCTGGGATCGGCGGCACACAAAACCAGCGCCAGGCAAGCCGCGGCAGTTGCCGCCAGTGTGTTCTTCGCGCGAATTCTCATGGGAGTGGATGTACCTTCAGGCTAGCAGAGCCAGCGGCTTTCCGACGCCGCTCGCGCGTTAGTCCGAGCGCAGAGCGGTCAGAATCGGCGCGCGCGTGGCCAATCGGAGAGCGAGCAAAGACGCCACGAGCCCGGCCAGCAGCACCGAGGCCAGCAGCGCGCCCATCGAGGCGAACGGCAGCCGGCCGCCCCGGTCCCACCAGGCCGGGGCGATGGCGATCAAGGCGCAGGCCGTGCCGGCGGCCAGCCCGGTCACCAGCAGCAGGACGCTTTCGGAAAGCAGCAGCAGGCGTAGCGCGCCGGGTCCGTAGCCCACGGCCCGCAACAGCGCCAGTTCGCGGCGGCGTTCCAGGACGTTGCGCAGCACCACCGCGCCCAGGCCCGCCGTGCCCAGCAGCAGTCCCAGCCCCCCCAACATCTGGAAGGTTGACAGGTAGGTGTTTTCGACGCGGTGGAAGGCGGCCAGGCGGTCTTGGGTGGAAACCACGTCCAGGCCGTAGTCGCTCAGAGAATCTTCGAGCAGGCCGGCAGCCTCGGAGGCCTTCTCTCCGGCATCGATCAGGAATAGCCGGAAGCCTCCGTCCCGCGGGAAGGCCCTCACAAACTGCTCGGGCGAGATAATAACCTCGCTCTGAAAGATGCTGTCGGCCAGCGCGGCCACGAACCTCAGGCGCACGCCGCCGGGCAGCTCCAGCACATCTCCCAGCCACAGATGCAGAACGTAGCGCAGCGAGTTGGCGTCGGCGATGGCGGGGATCGCGCCGTCCCGCGGCGGCGCGTCCAGCAGCAGCCACGGGTTTGCCTTCTGCCGCGCGGTTTCGGCCAGCGACGCGGCAAAGCCGAAGCGGGCCTGGTCGATCAGTTCGCGCGGCGGAGCGACGATCCGGGGCTTGCGCGGACGATACAGATTCAGGCAACTGGCATCGTCGCCCGGACGCAGACGAAACGCGAACACGCGGGGAATCGGCACGTCCTCCTGCGAGTTGAGGTCGTTATACAAGGGCAGCGCGGCTTCGGCCATCAGGGGGAAGCCGCCGGTTCC
>JAUYBU010000587.1 GCA_030693045.1 Bryobacterales bacterium
CGCAGGTCCAGCAAGCGGCCGAACACCGGCATCACCAGCGCCACCAGCGCCGACCAGGCGCCCGCGCCGACGCCCGCGATCAGCCCGGCGTGGCTGGACGAGTAGACCCTGGTCGCGTAGCTCATCGACAAGATGATGAAACCGGCGGCGACGAACATCGAGAAGAACATCAAGGCCATCACCGCCGGGAAGGGCGCGATGCGCGCCGTGAACGCCAGCGGCAGGCTCAGCACGGCGGCCGCGGCCATCAAGCGACGCAATCCCGCGACGCCCGCCGCCGGCCGGTCCGCCAGCCAGCCCCAGACGAAGTAGCCGATTTCCCAGCCCAGCGGCGGCAGCCACAGCACCGCGCCGATGGCCGCTTGCGATTTCCCGAGCGCGCGGCTCAGGTAGATCGGCGCTCCGTAGATGACAAACGCCAAGGGAATCGCGCCGAAGGCGTACGCGACCATGAAAGCCCACAGTCTGGAGTCCCACAACCGCACGCGCGCCAGCGGCGAATCGGCGTGCGCCTCCGGCCGCGCATGCCGGATCTGGGGGCGGCGGCTGACCAGGGACCAGACCAGGACCCACGCGAAACCGATCAGGCCGGTGAAGAGAAAAGCCGCGCGCCAGCCCCACCAAAGCGCGATCGGCGTGACGATCAACGGCGTGATGATGGCCCCCAGCGAACCGCCGCTATAGGCCACGGCGATGCCCCGCGCGCGCCGCGACGGCGGAAGCGTCTGCACCACCGTGCGCAGGCCGCCGGGGAAGGTGGCGCCTTCTCCAAAACCCAGCGCCGTGCGCGCCGCGGCCAGGCTCGCGAATCCGCCCGCCAGCGCGTGAGCCGCCGAGGCCAGCGACCAGAACGAAACCGCCGCCATCATTCCGGGCCGCAACCCGAAGCGGTCCAGCGCCCGGCCCCACAGCGGGTTCCCCACCATGTAGGCGATGGAGAACGCCGAGATCACCAGGCCGTATTGCTCGCCGCTCAGGCCGGTTTCCTTGAGAATCGTCGGCGCCAGAAGCGCGAGAGTATTGCGATCGATGTAGCTGATCAAGGAGACCAGCAGCATGGTCAGGCTGGGGATCCAATCCGAGAGACGTTTCACCACGCGGTCTGCCCATCATCGCAGATCCAGCCGGTGCGTTGCGGCGTCCGCTTGCCGCCCGCTATCATGCAACCAGGATGCCCGGTTCGCGCGCCATAGCCATCGCGATATTTTGTGCTCTGCCGGCCATCGCGCAGCCGATCGCCGAACCGCTGGTGGTGATCGTGGACGCCTCCCTGGCGATGAACCAGAGCGTGGGCGGCGCGCCCCGCATGGATGGCGTTCGGAAGGCGCTATTGGAAGTGGCCAACGAGTTTCCGGGCAACGTCTCGCTGGGACTGATAGTGTTCGGGCACCGGGCGTCCAACGACTGCGGCGACATCGAGGTCCTCGAACACATCCAGTCGGCGGTGAAGGACCGGCGCGAGCGGCTTACCAAGCGGCTGACGACACTCTCGGCCCAGGGCCGGTGCTCGGCGTCCCGCGCTCTGCTGGAATCCCTGCGGCTGTTTCAGGGGAGAGCCGGACGAATACTGCTGATCGCCGGCGGCGCGGACAATTGCGGCGGCAGTCCGTGCGTGGTCGCCGAGACGCTGCGTCAATCCCCGGTTCCTTTGCGGGCGGACGTCGTGGCGGTCGGCGTTGCGGCGAATCAGGCGGCCTCGCTCTCCTGCGTCAGCGGCAGCTTGAGCGGGCAATTCGTCGCGGTTTCCGACGCCGAAAGCGCGCGAAAAGCGATTGTCTCGGCCGCTCTGGGCCAGTTGCCGGGGGGCCGGCTGCGGGTCCGCGTGAGCGAGGCGGGAAGGCCGCACCCCGGCGCTCCCTACGTGACCGTCCGTCAACTGGGAAGACCCATGGCCCAGTTATCCGACAACCCCAGCGTGTTTCAGCTTCCGGCGGGCGACTATGAAGTCAGCGCGCGGCTCGGCCCGCATTCCGAGTCACCCCTGGCGCGCGTGCGGATCCGGCCGGGACAAACCGTCGACCAGGCGCTCAGCATCGCCTCGGGCGTGTTGATTGTCTCGCTGACCCGGACCCAGGGCAAACCGATTACGCCGATGCCCACCGTCGAACTGATTCAGGGCGAGGATTTTGTCGCCAGCGCCAGGTCCCTGCCGACCCGCTTCGAAACCGGGGCCGGATCCTACGCGCTTCGCGTGACGTTGAACAGCCGCCAGCAATACGTCGCGCAGGGGCTGGTGATCGAACCGGCGCGCACGATGCAGAAAACCGTCGAGGTGCCGGCCGGGCAGGTTCAGATCCTGGTCGGCGGCAGGCGTTATCAGGGCGCTCTGCGGCCCTTCGTGGAAGTGCACCAGGAGGGCCGGTTTATATGCTCTTACTCGGGATCGCCGGTCTTTTTCAACTTGCTGGCCGGAGCTTACACGGCGCGCGTGCGCGAGGCCGGCCGGGCGATCGTGTCCAAGGATTTCCAGGTGAAAGCGGGCCAGGATCTGACCATCGAACTCATGGCGCCGTAGCGGCGCGCAACAGTTCGCCGACCGGCTCGAAGCGGTAGCCGCGCCGGCGGAGTTCGGACACCGCGATGCGGACGGCTTCCACGGTTTCCCGAATGTCCGGGCGGGGCGCCAGTTCGCGGCCGTCGTGCAGACAGAGGATGCCGCCATTGGAAGCCCCGCGCACCAGGCGCGCGGCCACCCGCCCGGCCGGCCATTTCCAGTCGCGCCCCATCACCGTCCACATCACCGCCGTCAGCCCGCATCGGCGCTGGGCGGCCTCCAACCCGAACCAGCGGCACCCATAGGCCGGACGATAAAACTTCGGCGTCACGCCGGTGATCCGCCCGATCGCTTCCTGCGCCCGCTCCAGTTCACCAGTCACGAAAGCCGGGCCGCGCAAATACAGCCGGGCGTGAGAATACCCGTGGCTGCCGATTTCGTGACCCGCGGCGGCGATCGATCTGGCGATCTCCGGCAATCGCTCGACCGCGGCGCCGGAGACGAAGAAGGTCGCGCGAATGTCCAGACCGTCGAGCAACTTCAGCAGCGCCGGCGTCGATTCGCTGGGACCGTCGTCGAAGGTCAGCGCCAGCGCCCGCCGGTCGCGAGCGCCATGCCACACCGAAGGACCAAATACGCGCGAAGAACGCCCGCGCACGGCCCAGGCCATGAACCCCGCGGCGGATGCCGTTCCCGCAAGCGCCTCGATCAACATTCCCCGCCCCGGTTCAGCTCACCTCGGCCTTGACGCTGTGATCGCCGGTCACCGCCCACGTCTCGTGCGGCGAGAAGATGCTGAAGCAGGACCACGGGCCGGGGATCCAGGGATAGCGTTCGATGACCCGCTCGTCGACCTCGACTCCCAGGCCGGGCAGCCTGGGCACCACCAGGTCGCCGCGGTCGATCGGCAGCGGCTCCTTCAGAATCTCGCCGGCCAGCGGCCACGGGTACATGCCCGCGCGCGAGGGCGTCGAATGACAGGGGTACTCGAGCCACTCGACCACGTTTTCCGGCCAGCATACGCCCACCTGCGCCGCGGCGATCACCTCCAGGTCGGTGCCCCAACTGTGGAAGGCGAACCGGAGCCCTTCGCGCCCGATCTCGGCGAACAGGCGCCGCGCGGTCGGGTAGCCGCCCTGGCAGACGATGTCCATCTGGACGTAGTCCACCGCCTGGGTGTAGATGAGGTCCAGGTAGCCCGCCTCGCCCGGCTCGTGTTCGCCCCCGGCCAGCGGAACGATGTTCAGCGCCTTCATGCGGCGATAGGCGTCGTGATCGTCGGGCGGCAGCGGTTCCTCCAGCCAGGCGATGTCGTATTCCGCCATCCCGCGCGCCACGCGCTCGACGGTTTCCGGCGAGTAGCTCCGGTCGCCCATGCGCCACCAGGTGTGCGCGTCCACCATCAGGTCCAGGTCCGCGCCGGCCGCCTCGCGCATCAGGCGCACGGTCTTCACGTCGTCGTCCGGCCCCAGCGCCGGGCGCATCTTGTAAGCCGGAAACCCCAGCGCGCCGACGGCCGCGGCCTCTTCGGCGTACTTCTCCGGCGCCATGTACATCCCGGCGCTGCCGTAGAGCTTAATGCGGTCGCGCACCCGGCCGCCCAACAACTCGGACACCGCCAGGCCGTGCGCCTTGCCGACCAGGTCGTAGAGCGCGACTTCCACCGCGCAGTAAGTCCTGGCCAGCGCTGGATCCTGCCCGGGGCCTTGCAGGAACTGAACCCGCAGCGCGTCGGGATCGGCCAGGCATCGGCCTTCCAGGAAGGGCGCGATCACGTCCCGGATGGCCGCGTGCGCTTTCTGGCTGCCCTGTCCGGGCGCGTAGCCAATCAGTCCGTTATCGGCCTCGACCCGAATCAACATCGCGTCGCGCTTGAAAATCGTGCGCTCCCCGCCGTAGTAACTCAGACGGATCGGCTCGGGGAACGGATAGGAGAGCAGGTGGGCCTGAACGCTCTGTATCTTCATGCCGTGTTCCACAGAATAACAGAAGCGCCGCCGGGCGGAGGCTGGAGCATGCACGGGAGACGCATGTGCGGGTCTCTGAAATGGGGGACACGCCTGTGTCCCGAGGTCAAGCGATGGTTTCCGTAAGATCAGCCCGGAGTGTCCCCGGAGGCCGGATGCTGGTTTCGCATGTTTGCGGAGGGATACGCCTTCAGCGCTTCTTCTTCCGGGCGTCGGCCTTCTTTCCTTCGCGGCGCGTTTGCCACTTGGGTTCGGCGAGCTGCGAGTTCCATGCGTCGTAGGTCGTCTTAAGTTCTTTCAGCTTCTCCGGCTGCGCCGATGCCAGGTCCTTGGCCTCCCCGATGTCTTGAGCCAGGTTGTACAACTGCGGCGCGGCTCCGGCCAGCATGGCGACCTTCCAATCGCCTTTTCGGACAGCCGCCTGCGGGCCGAAGCGCCAGAAGAGCGCCTCGTGCGGCTGGCCCGCCGCCTTACCCGCCAGGTGCGGGAGCAGGTTCACGCCGTCCAGCTTCGCCGACGCCGGAATCGAGCCTCCGGCCGCCGCCACGGCGGTCGGGTGAATGTCGAGCGAGATCACCGGCTGGTCGGAAATCTTGCCCGCCGGAATCCTCCCCTTCCACTGCACCATGTACGGCACGCGGATGCCGCCCTCGAGCACCATGCCCTTGTAGCCGCGCAACGGGCCGTTTGCCGAGGAGGTGGAAAGCGTCGGCCCGCCGTTGTCGCTGATGAAGAAGATCAGCGTGTTCTCCTCCAGCTTTTCCTGTCTCAGCTTCGACAGCACGCGGCCGACCGCGTCGTCCATGGCCGATTGCATCGCCAGGAACGTCCGCCGGCGGAGGTCGGTCACCGAAGCGAACCGGTCCAGGTATTTCTCGACCGCTTCCAAAGGCGCGTGGACCGCGTTGAAGGGAAGATACAGGAAGAAGGGCGCCGCCTTGCGCCGGCCGATGAACGCCACCGCTTCGCGCGCGAAGGCGTCCGTCAGGTACTCCTTTTCGACGATGACTTCGGTTCCGCGCATGATCTGCGCGGTGCGGCGCGCCGAGGTTTCCAGATACTGGTGCGCGCCGCCGAGGAATCCGAAGAACTCGTCGAACCCGCGCTTCATGGGGTGCAATTCCGGCTTGTAGCCAAGGTGCCACTTGCCCACCATGCCGGTCGAGTAGCCCAGCGACTTGAGCCGGTTCGCGATGGTGGTCTCGGTGAGCGGCAGGCCGAACTCGCCCTGAGCCTGCTCTTCCGGGCCGGGATTGAATTCGTGGCCGAAGCGCTGCTGATAGCGCCCGGTCATCACGCCAGCGCGCGTCGGACTGCACACCGGGCAGGACACGTAGCCGTTGGTGAAGCGCACGCCGCCGCGGGCGATCGAGTCGATGTTGGGCGTCGAGATGTCTTTGGCGCCCTGGCAACTCAACTCTCCGTAGCCCAGGTCGTCGCCGACGATCAGAACGATGTTCGGTTTACCGGAGGTGGCGGCTGGCAACGCCGGGGCCGCCGCCGCAACGGATATGGATTTCAGAAAATCGCGTCGGTACATGATTGAGTTCTCCCTACTCGAACAGTTTCCGTTCGCGGCGCAGGATGGCGGGTGTCTCGACGTCGTCGTAAGGAGATTCCGGTTCGGGGCGTTCGACGATCGGCGGCGGCCCAAGCTGCAGTTCCGGGAGTTCGGGAGCTTCGGGCGCGAGGTACATCTCGACCACCGGCTCGGGGGCCGGGGCGGCCAGGGCGGGAGCAGCGGGCTCCGGTTCCGGTTCCGGCTCCGGCTTCGGGGCGGACTCGACGCGCGTTTCCGTGCGCTTGGGACGCCGCTCGATTTCCGGCAGCGACGGCCGCTCGAAGCCCGTGGCAATGACGGTGATCTTGACCTCGTCGGCCATCGACTCGTTCAACACCACGCCGAAGTTGATCTGCACGTCGTCGTTCTCGGCCGCGCCGCGGATCAGCGCGCAGGCCTCGTTCACTTCGTGCAAGCCGAGCGCGCTGGAGCCGGTGATGTTGATCAGGATGCCGCGCGCGCCAATCAGTCCGCCTTCTTCCAGCAGCGGCGAGTCGATCGCCTGCCGCGCCGCCTCGACCGCGGCGTTGTCGCCGCGCGCCGTGGCGGTCCCCATCATCGCGTAACCCATGCCCAGCATGATGGAGCGGATGTCGGAGAAATCCCGGTTGATCAGCCCGGGCGTGGTGATGATGTCGGCGATGCCCTGCACGGCCTGGCGAAGGATGTCGTCGGCGATCCGGAAGGCTTCGAACAAGCTGGTTCCGCGGGGGACCAGTTGGAGCAGCCGGTCGTTTGGAATCGCGATCACCGTGTCGACGGTGGAGGCGAGTTCCGCCAGGCCGCGCTCGGCCTGTTTCATCCGCCGCGGCCCTTCGAAAGCGAACGGCTTGGTGACCACCGCGACGGTCAGCGCATCCAGCTCCTTGGCCAGCGACGCCACCACCGGAGCGGCGCCTGTGCCGGTGCCCCCGCCCAGGCCGGCGGTGACAAACACCATGTCGGCGCCTTCCAGGATTTCGATGATCCGCTCGGTGTCCTCGAGCGCCGCCTGGCGGCCGATGGCCGGGTCCGATCCCGCGCCCAGCCCGTTGGTGATCTTGGTCCCCAAGGCCAGCTTATTCGGCACCGGACACGCGTTGAGCGCCTGCATGTCGGTGTTGAGGATGTGGAATTCGACCCCGCCGACTCCGGCGCCCAGCATGCGCGCCACGGCGTTGGAGCCGCCGCCGCCGATGCCAATCACCTTGATTTTCGTTCCCAGGAGGCTTTCCTCCTGGATCTCGAACTTTAACCCATCCAGATCCGTCATCCGGAGGCCTCCCCACATCCCGCCGCGGCGGGTCATTTCAGAATCAGTTTCAGAAAGTCCGGCGCCCGGCGCTTCGGCAGCCGCCGGAACTTCAGGCGGCCGGACCACATCGCCAGACCGGCGGCGGTGGCCCAGGCCGGGCTGTCGATCTCCTCCGGCCAGCCGTCGATGCCCACCGGCAACCCATTGCGCGCCTGGCAATTCAACGTGTGTTCGGCGACGTCGCACATTCCGTTCAGAACGGCTCCCCCGCCGGTGAGCACGACGCCCTCCATCAGTTCCTGTTCCATGCCGCTGCGCTGGATCTCGCGGCGAACGAACTGGAACAGTTCCTGCGCCCGCGCTTCCAGAATCTCGTTCAGCATCCGCCGCGGGACCGCGCGCGGAGGCCGTCCGTCGGGACAGGGCACGTCGATCAGAACATTTTCCGACGTAAGCCCGAGAATCGCGCAGCCATACTCTTCTTTGAGCCGCCGCGCGTCGTCGTAAAACGCGGGCAGGCACTGCGCGACGTCGCGCGTGAAATGGTCGCCTCCGATGGGCACGCTGGAGGCCAGCACCAGCGCGTCGCCGTCGTAGATCGCCAGGCCCGTCGAATGCGCGCCAATGTCCACCAGCGCCACTCCGCGCTCGCGTTCTCCGGGCAGGATGGCCGAATAAGCGGCCGCCAAGGGCTCGAATACCGTCTCCTCGACGTTTACCTGCGCCTGCTGCACGGCGTGCACCAGCGCCTGGTGGTCCTGGTGGGAAACCGTGACGATGTGAACGTTGGCCTCCAGGCGCGAGACCGTGGCGCCGCACGGGTTGCGGAACCCTGCGCGCCCGTCGATGGTGAAGTCCTGCGGAAGCACCTGGAGCAGGTAGCGATCCTCTTCCAGCCGCACCCGCGAGGCCAGGTCCACGGCGAAGCCCAGATCTTCGTTCTCGACTTCTCTCCGGCGGCTGAACTCGTAGACCCCGCGAATGTTGTCGCCATGCACGGTCATGCCGCCGACGCCGACCACCGCGCCGGACACCGGCACCCCGGCCGCGCGTTCGGCTTTCCGGACCACCGCGCTCACCGATTCCGTGATCGCCTCCCGGTCGTGAACGCGGCTCCGGCTCCAGCCCTTGGATTCCTCCTCCGCATGCCCCAGGAAGCAGAATGCGTCGCCGTCCAGCGCGCACACCACGCAACGGACTTTGCCGCGTCCGACATCCAGGCCCACCGCCGGCTGCGCCCTGCCCGCCAGCACGCGCTCCTTC
>JAUYBU010000003.1 GCA_030693045.1 Bryobacterales bacterium
ACGGTTTCGACCTGGCGGCGCTGGGCTTCGCGCCGGCGTGGGCCAATGCGCGCTCGGCCGACATCCGCACCATGCCGCCGCTGAGCGTTGCCGGCATGGCCAGCCTGGGCGGCACCTGGGGCTACAAGGAGGCCTACGATACCCACACCTTCGCGGGCAACGTGACCAAGATCATCGGCCCGCACAGCCTGCGCTTCGGCGCCGACGTCCGGGTCTACCGGGAAACCCGGCGCGACGAGGGCAACGCGGTCGGCGCGTTCACCTTCGGGTCCACCTGGACCCGCGGCCCGCTCGACAACTCGGCCGCCGCGCCCACCGGGCAGGGCTTCGCCAGCTTCCTGTTCGGACTGCCGGACGACGGAAACGCCGACATCAACGCCAGCTACGCCGAGCAGAGCGTCATGTATTCGCTATTCGTCCAGGAAGACTGGAAGATCACCCGCAAGCTGACGCTGAACCTGGGCCTGCGT
Source organism: Bryobacterales bacterium (assembly GCA_030693045.1). Taxonomy (GTDB): domain Bacteria; phylum Acidobacteriota; class Terriglobia; order Bryobacterales; family Bryobacteraceae; genus JACQZT01. The sequence goes on from JAUYBU010000003.1 coordinate 471, forward strand.
TACGACCTCGAGACGCCCATCACCGAACGCTACAACCGCTCGGTGCGCGGCTTCGACTTCAACGCGGCCAGCCCGGTGGAAGCGGCGGCCAAGGCGGCTTACGCGAAGTCGCCGATTCCCGAAGTGCCGGTGGCCGCTTTTAGCGCCCGTGGCGGCCTTCTGTTCGCCGGCGCCGGCGGAAATCCGAGACAGCTCTGGGAAACCGACCGGAACAACCTCGAGCCGAGGTTCGGCTTTGCCTACCAGTTGGCAAGATCCACCGCGCTGCGCGGCGGCTACGGCATCTTCCACGACTTCCTCGGCCTGCGCGTCGGCACTATCGACGTCATCCAGACCGGTTACAGCCAGCGCACCCAGATGGTCGCCTCGCTCGACCAAGGGCAGACCTTCATCGCGAACCTGAGCAACCCGTTCCCCACCGGTCTGCTCCAGCCGGCCGGCAATAAGCTCGGGCTGGCGGCCAACCTGGGGCAGATCGCGGCCTTCCTCAAGACGGCCGCCCGCAGCGGGTACATGCAGCGCTGGTCGCTCAACGTGCAGCACCAATTGCCCGGCCGCGCGCTGATCGACGTGAGCTACGTCGGCAATCGCGGCACGGCTCTGATGGTGAACCGCGAGCTGAACACCATGTCGAACGGCTACCTAAGCACGCTCGCGGTTCGCGACGATGCGGTCAACAACTTCCTCACCGCGCGGGTGAACAACCCGTTCGCGAACCTGTTGCCCGGCACTACCCTGAACGCGGCCACCATCGCGCGCTCCTCGCTGCTTATCCCGTACCCCCACTTCACCTCCGTCCGGCAGAACCTCGAGCCGATCGGATACGCCTGGTACCACTCGCTGCAATCGCGCATCGAGAAGCAGTTTTCACAGGGCCTGCTGCTTTCCGGCTCCTGGACCTGGTCGAAGAACATGGAAAGCGGCAGCTTCCGCAACGGAGGGGACGCCTTCCTGGAAGAAGTGCTCTCGAGCTCCGACCGCACCCACCGGCTGGCTATCCACGGCATCTACGAACTGCCGTTCGGCCGCGGCCGGAAGATCGGGGCGTCGATGCACAGGGCGCTGAACGCGATCGCCGGCGGGTGGCAGCTCGGCGCCATCTACCAGGCGCAGGGCGGCGCCCCGATGAGCATCGGCGACCCGGTCCTGACGGGGTCGTTCAAGATCACCGACCTGGTGTTGCCCGAGTCGCAGCGCAAGCCCGAGCGCTACGTCAACACGGACGTCAACCTCAACAAGGTCGCGGCGCGGGCGTTCGTCTCCCACCTGAACACGACCTCGGCCCGTTGGGGCGCCCTGCGCGGCGACGGCATGAATCAGTGGGACGTCTCGGTGGCCAAGACCTGGAAGCTGCACGAGCGGCTCTCGCTGCGATTCCAGACCCAGTTCCTGAACGCATTCAACCACGTCACTTTCGACCTGCCGAACCTGAACTCGACCAGCACGGCCTTCGGCACCCTGACCAGCGAGGCCAGCGTGCCGCGTACCATCCGCTGGGGACTGCGCGTGGAGTTCTGATGCGGCGGCGCTCTTTCTTCGCGTGCCTGGCGGGCGCGCCCGCGGCCCCGGCCCCGGCTGCCGCCGGCATCGCCAGCGTCGTCGCGGCGCGCACCATCCACTGCGGGCTGCGAGTGGAGCACTGATGCGGCGGCGGCTTTTCTTCGCCTGCCTGCTGTTGGCGGCTCCCTTGCCTGCGGCCTGCCGGGTGGAAACCTCCGGCTGGCCGGCGGGGAACGCGGTTATCGAGACCGCGGCGGCCAGGCTGTGCCGCGCGCTCGAAAAGCCGCCCGGAGGAGGCGGCGCCGAAATTCGCCGCGCGGCCGGTCCCGGCTTCGGCGAGGAAGGCTACGAAATCGAAGCGCGCGGCGGCCGGCACGTGGTCCAGGCGTCCGCGCCGCGGGGAGCCTTGTACGGGGCCTATGCGCTGGCCGAGGCCGTCGAACGCCGAACGCCCATCCCGCGCGGCGTCCGCAAGCCGGCCTTCCCCGTCCGGCAGTGGTGGTCCGCCGCCTTCCAGGCCAACTTCAACCTGCCGCTCGGCGGCGCTTTCGACCGGCCCATCGAGGAGATCTCGGCCATCGTCCGGCGCACCATCGAGGAAGCGCCCCGCTACGGCGTAAATGCCATCCAATTAATGGGGCGCGCCGGCGAGGGCGGCATCGATGTGAGCTGGTTCCTGGATTACGACCGCTTCCCCAAGCTCCGCTCCCGCCGCATCGGTTGGGGCGTCGAGCGGCGCATCGCCGAGGTTCGTGCGCTGGCCGATTACGCCCACCGGCACGGCCTCGAATTCCTGCTGTGGGACCACGAACTGGCCTTGCCGGCGGGCTTCACCGAAGCTTACCCGGAGGTGCGCGGCACGGGCTACCCGGTCTGCTTCTCGCACCCCTTCCTGCGCGAATTCCTGAACGCCAAGTTCGACGAGTTCTTCGCCAAGCTGCCGGAGGTGGACGGCGTCAACCTGACCTTTGCCGAGACGCGCGGTTACAACGTGCTCGAGCACGGCGGCTGCCAGTGCGACCGCTGCGCGCGCACCTCTACCGCGGAGAAGGTGCGCGGTCTGGCATTGGATGTGTACCAGGCGTGCCGGCGTCACGGCAAGAAGATGCAGGTGCGCAGTTACAACCAGGCGCCGCGCGACGCCGAGGTGATGCGCGCCGCGCTGGCCGGCCTGCCGCCCGAGATCGTGGTCTTCACCAAGAACTCCATCGTGGACTTCCGCGGCCTTCGCTACCCCGACGACCCGCTGCTGGGCGCATACCCCGGCCAGCCGCAGGCCATCGAGATGACCGCCTGCCCCGAGGGCAGCGGCTACGGATTCCTGCCCGCCCTGCTGGGTGATTTCTACAAAGAGAAGCTCTCGCTCGCCGCCGGCAAGCGCCTCGCCGGCATGGCCCTGCGCACCGACTATCACCTGCAGTACGGGCACGCCACCTTCTTCACTCCGGGCCCGCCGGTGCTGACTTTCGACACGCCCAACGAGTTCAACATCGTCGCCGCCAGCCGCCTGGCCTGGAACCCAGTTGAAAGCCTCGATACGCTGTGGTCGGAATGGTCGCGCGCGCGCTACGGCGACAAGGCGCCGCGCGCCGTTGCCGCGCTAAAGCGGACCGCCGAAATCGCCGAAGGCATCTTCTTCGTGAAGGGCTTCAGCCTGCTCACGCACTTGAACATGGTTCCGCACCTGGACACGGTGGACACGGAGTTGTCGAAGAGCTACCTGCTTGAATTCTTCCCGAACAACGCGGCCTACCGGCGGACGCACGACCTGCTCGCCTCGCCGTCGGAGCAAACCATCCGCGAGGTGCTGGCCGAAAAGGAGCGCGCGGCGGAGTCCGCCGACCAGGGGCGGCGCGAGGCGGCGGGCATCGCCGAGATCGAGTCCGGCCTGCGCACCGCCGGCAACGCCGCCAGGCTGTGGAGGGAAATCGCGGCCGTGTACTTCCGGCTGCGGCGCGACCCGCGCCAGGAGCGGCGCGAATTCGAGGACGCCATCGCCCGGCTGTTGCGCGAGGCCTTCCGCATCGAGCGCGAGAGCGGCGCGGCGTGGCCCGTGTTTCCCGCGGCGCGCGGCATTTCGGTTTACGAGTTCGCGCGCGAAGCGCAGGAGCGCGGCGGCGGGCCGCTGTGTACCCAGGCGTGGGATCTCTGGTCCGGCCTGGTGGACGGCGTCCGGCCCGGCGCGCCCGCCCATCGCCGGCGCTTGAGCGTTCCCGCCGCCCCGTGCCTTGGGCGGATGACATTTGCCGGCGACCGGATCCGCCTGGAACCCGCTTCGGGCGAGGCGCGAACTCTGGTGGTCGGCGTCGAGCTGATCGGCGCGCCGCTCGACCTTTCGGGCGGGGTGGAGCTGGAAATCCGACCGAATGAGAACGGAAGCTGCGAGGTGAAGATCCGTGCAGAGAATTGACACCGTGCCGATCGTGTTGGCTCTGGCCGCGGCAGCCTGCGCCGCCGACGCCCCGCTCCTCATCGGGCCCGAGCGGCAGTTGTTCGTTGACGACCACCTCATCGCTTCCACCGACCTGCGCCGCAGGGTTCACGCCGTCGAGAAGTACGCCGACAACCCCATCCTGCTGCCCGTCAAGCCGTGGGAGGGCCAGTACGCGCTGCTCTACGGAACCGTCCTGCGCGACGAGGAGGAAGGCGTCTGGAAGATGTGGTACAGCACCATGCACCACTTCCGGTACATCCAGAACATCTTCCCGGAAAGCACCTACCTCTGCTACGCCGTGTCGCGCGACGGCATTCGCTGGGAGAAACCTGCGCTCGGCCTCATCGACTACCGCGGCAGCCGGGAGAACAACATCGTTTTCCAGGCCCATGAAGACCCCGGGCTGAAGATCAGCGGCATCCTCGACGCCGTCAGCGTTTTGAAGGACGACCGCGACCCCGACCGCTCCCGCCGCTACAAAATGATGATCTGGCACCACAACCAGCGGCTGGTGGACGGCAAGTGGGTCTACCGCCTGGAGCAGCCCTACGGCATGGGCCATTACGTCGCGTTCTCCCCGGACGGCCTGCGCTGGCGAGAGCTGCCCGACCCCGTGTTCCCCTACCTCCCCGTGCGCGACACGATGACCACCATGTGGGACCCGCGCGCCGCGAAGTTCGTCGCCTTCGTGAAGCAGCAGGTGGACGGCAAGCGCGCGCGTTTCATTTCCGAGAGCGCCGACTTCCTTCACTGGACGCCGCCCACCCGCATACTCGCCGCCGACGCGCAGGACCCGCCGTCGGTGGAGCTGTACAACAACACCGGCTTTTATTACGAGGGCATGTACCTGGGCCTGCTGACCGTTTTCCACCCCGAGCCGAAGGACAACATCTACCTCGACATCCAACTCATCTCCAGCCGCGACGGCCGCAACTGGCAGCGAGTGGGCGACCGTTCTCCCATCATCCCCGCCGGCCGCCGCAACATCGACTGGGACTTCGGCTTCCAGAGCCCCGCCTCGGGCCCGCCCGTGCGCGTCGGCGATGAACTGTGGTTCTACTACAGCGGCCGCTCCTACCGGCACCCGGTTACCGGGCAGGGGCGCGAGCCCAACCACGGCGCCATCGGCCTCGCCAAGTTGCGCCTGGACGGTTTCGTCTCGATGGACGCGGGCGAAAACGAAGGGCATCTCGAGACGCGGCCGTTCAAGCTGGACGATGCCGGCCTGTACCTCAACGCCGACGCCGCCCGCGGAGAGCTGCGCGTCGAGGTGCTCGACGAAGCCGGGAAAGCCGTGCCGGGCTTTGCCCGCGCCGACTCCGACCCGCTGCGCGCCAGCTCCGTGCGCCACCTCGCCCGCTGGGGCCGCGGGTCGAGCCTGGCCGCGCTGAAAGGCCGCACCGTCAAGCTGAAGTTCTATCTGCGGAATGTTTCGCTCTACTCGTTCGCCATCGACAGCAGCCTATGAGAATCCCAATCGCAATCCTCTTCCCGATAGCCCTCGCACCGGCGCTTCTGGCGCAGCCGGCGGCGGTGGTCCCGCCGGAGTATCCGGCCGCCTCGAACCCGGATTTTCTGGTGAACAAACCCTCGGACGACCGGCTGGCCGCGCGTTACCCGTGGACGCCGCGGCCGCTCTACTTCGGCGGTCCGGACACCGTCGGCCCGCTCGACGTGGACTGGGTCTGGCCGGACCTGGCACTGGTGGATTGGGACCGCGACGGCCTGCTCGACGTGGTGTGCAACCTCAGCGCCGGCACTTACTCGCACCGGCCAAAGGAACAGCAGTTCCGCACCCTGATTTACCGCAACACGGGCCAGCGCCGCGAGGGCGTCCCCATCTTCGGCGAACCGAAGCAGGTGGACCTCGGCTTCCCCGTTGGCTCGATGGCCTTCGGCGACGCCGACGGCGACGGCGCGATGGATCTGATCGTTTGGGGCCGCAACCTGTTCCGCTGGTACCGCGACGCGTCGAAGTCCGGCGAGCGCCGCTTCGAGTTTGTCGCCAACCTGCAGGACTTCGGCCTGCATGCGGATCTGAAGCTGCTCGAAACGGTCAGCATGTCGCCCTCGCTGCAACTGGTGGACTGGGACGGCGACGGAAAGCTCGACCTGGTGGCAGGCGGCCGTGGCGGCAACGCGCTGTACTATCCCCGCCGCGAGATGGAGGCCGGCCGCAGCGCCTTCGCGGCCGACGGCGCATGGATTGGCGGCGACCGTAACGGCTCGGTGGTCTACCACAAGAATCTCGGCCTGCGCGACGGCAAGCTGTGCTTCTCGACCGGCCAGCGGCTGAGCGCCGGCGAGGACGAGCGCTCGATCACCTACTACGACACGGCCACCGCCGCCGTCACCGACTTCGACCAGGACGGCCGGCCCGACGTGCTGGTGGCGAGCCTCGACAACCTGTTCTGGTTCCGCAACGGCGGCTCGGCGCGCGCGCCGAAACTCGACGCCGGCCGCCGCGTCCCAGTGGCCGGTCTCGCGCGGTTGCCGTGGGAGCGCTTGCTGCCCATCGAGGCTAACTGGAGCACTACCGACAGGCAGAACTTGATCCTCCAGGGCTCTAGCTTCCCCTGGTACCTGCCCAACACCGGCCGCAAGGGCGCGCCCAAGTACGACCGCATCACGACGCTTTTGCAGAAGCACCCGCCGGTTGGCGCCGGCGACTTCGCCATCCCCGCCGTCGGCGATCTGAACGGCGATGGCAAGCCGGACCTGGTCATCGGCAACGAGGACGGCTATCTCCTGTACGTGCAGAACTCGAGCGCGTCGAAGGAGCCCGACTCGTTCCTGCCCGCCGTCGAGCTGAAGGCCGGCGGCGCGGTGTTCCGCGTCGAGTCCGGCCGCGGCTTGCAAGGGCCGGCCGAGGCCCGCTGGGGATACACCATCCCGGTGCTCGCGGATTGGGACGGCGACGGCGACCTCGACCTGATCGTGGGCAGCCTGCACTCTTACTACCTGCTGCTCGAAAACCGCGGTTCCCGCACCTCGCCCGCCTTCGCCGCGCCCGTCATCCTGAACAGCGGCGGCAAGCCGCTGGGGGTGGCCTGGCGGACCCGGCCCGTGGTGCGCGACTTCGACGGCGACGGCCGCCAGGACCTGATGGCGCTGGATCCGGAAGGAATGCTCGCCGTCTTCCGCCGCACCGGGCCCGCGGAACTGGCGGCGGCCGATCACGTGCGCGATCCGCAAGGCGCGCTCATCAAGCTCGACGGCAAGGGGCGCGAGACCGGCCGCGCCATGCTGGCGCTGATGGACTGGGACGAGGACGGCAGACTCGACCTGATCGCGGGCAACGCCGTCGAAAACTTCGACGGCCTGCGCTGGTACAAGAACAGCGGCAGCGGGGCGAAGTGGGTGCTCACCCGGCAGCCCAACATCGCGCTCAACCTTCCCTGGAACCACTACCACCAGTTCGAACCGGTGGACTGGAACGGCGACGGCAAGACCGACCTGGTGGCCGGCAGCGAGGGCGGGTGGGTTTACTACTACCGGCACAAGTGAAACCTATGAACGACAACTTCGAGGGAATCTACCCCGCGGTGCTGACGCCGTTCCGCGATGAGCGGTCCCTGGACCTGGACGCCTTCGCGGCGCTGGTGGACCGGTTGTACGCGGCGGGCGTCGACGGCATCTACGTCGGCGGCAACACCGGCGAATGGTACTTGCAGACATTGGATGAGCGCAAGCAGACCGCGCGCGCGGCGGTCGAGCTTTCGCGGGGGCGCGGCCGCGTCATCCTGCATGTCGGCTGCGCGCGAACCGAGGACGCCATGGAACTCGCCCGGTTCGCCGAGCGCGCCGGCGTGGACGCTGTCAGCAGCCTGCCGCCGTACGTCCAGCGCTGGAGCCTCGACGAGGTTCTGGAGTACTACCGCGCGCTGGCGTCTTCCACCGCGCTGCCGGCGATGGTCTACTACTTCCCCGCACTCACCGGAGCCATTCCGGGCGCCGACTTTTTCGGGCGGGTGCGCGCCATCCCCGGCATCCGCGGGTTCAAATTCACCGACTTCAACCTCTATGAGCTGGGACTGATGGCGGAGCAGGCCGGCTCCGAGTTCTTCATCCTCAACGGGCACGACCAATTGCTGCTGCCGGGCCTGTTGATGGGCGCTTCCGGCGGCGTCGGCTCGTTCTACAACATCGTGCCGGAATGGTTCGTCTCGCTCTTCCACGCATGGAAAAGCGGCGACCTCGACCTCGCCCGCCAGCGGCAGTTCCGGATCAACCGGCTGATCCAATCGGTGAAGAAACACCGGCTGATCCCCGCGCTCAAATGCATCGCGGGCATGCAGGGCATCCATGCCGGCATCAGCCGCGGGCCGACGCTCGATCTGCCGCCGGCCGAGCGCGAACAACTTCTCGACCAGGTGCGGGAACTGATCGCCGCGCAGGCATAACGCGAACCCGCGCCTCCCGTAAACCCTGAACTCAAAGGACGCGAATCGAGCATCTTCCCGCACGGACAAGAAGTTAGTATTGGATGGGCGGCCAGGCTGGCAACACCCCGCCGGTGGGAAAGGCGCAGACGTTCCAGTGTGTTGTGAACGCCGGAGTTCCTCCCAACATGCGGGCGGAGGACCTGGCGTCTCTAGCGAGCGATCCGGTGCTGAATTGCACCGGTGGCACTCCAACTCCATTTGGCGTCACGATCCCGGCCGTCAACATTCAGGTGTACTTCAACACCAACCTCACCAGCCGGATCTTGTACCCGACAGGTTCGTGGGCCGAACCGTTGCTTCTGATCGACGAACCCGTGCCGGCGAACCGGATTCCGTGCATCGACCGCACGGGCATCATCTCCGGGGCGAACAGCGTCGTTTTTCTCGGAGTTCCCATGGACCCGCCCGGCGGCTCGGCTCTGGGATTCATTCTGCCGACTCAGGCCGTCGCCTATGTGTCGGCTAGTGGAACCACTCCGGATCTCGGTGCATCAGGCCGGCAGATTCGAAACGCCCATCAGGAAGGCGTCGATGGCGCGCGCGGCCTGGCGGCCTTCGGCGATGGCCCAGACCACTAGCGACTGGCCGCGGCGCATGTCGCCGGCGGCGAAAACGCCGGGCGCGGTGGTCGCATAGTTGTCGCCGGTCTTGACGTTGCCGCGGGCGTCGAGTTCAACGCCGAGTTGATCGATCATGCCGCCGCGCACGGGCCCGGTGAAACCCAGGGCCAGCAGCACCATATCGGCGTCGACCGTGAACGGGCTGCCAGGGATGGGATCGAAGGCTGGCGGCGGGCCGACGCGCACGGCGTGCAACTGTTTCACGCCGCCGTTCTCGTCGCCCGAAAACGCCGTCGTCGCGAAGCTCCACTCGCGCGTGCCGCCCTCTTCGTGCGCGCTTTCGGTGCGCAACTGAAGCGGCCACAGCGGCCAGGGGGTGAGCGGCGAGCGCTCTTCCGGCGGCTTCGGCAGGATCTCGAACTGATGCACT
>JAUYBU010000087.1 GCA_030693045.1 Bryobacterales bacterium
CGATCTCACCGCGCGGCTGAGCCTGGCCGGATTCGCGGCGTCGGGTGAAGCGCGCGTCGCGACGCTGGCCGGAACCAGCATCTATCAGTCCAACGACGAGATGCGGCCGGAGGCCGTGCGCCCGGTGGAATCGTCGCTGCGCGTGGCGGGAAACGCTTTGGAGCACGCCTTCCCGCGTGGCAGCGTGACGGTGATCGAGTTGCGCACGCCGAAGCCGGCGCCGCGATAGGGTTCGTCAAGAAATAACCGTTCCAATCGCTCCCCTGCCCAGAGGGCACCCAGTCGCGGCTCGGAAGCCGGATCTGAGCCGCGACCGTCAGGAAGCGGTTATTTCGTGACAGCTACTACCGTCCAGGATTGGCGCGATCCCCGAAAACCAGGGCGGTGAAGGCGAATATCTCGGTGTCCGCGTCCTGCCAGGCGTCCGGCGCGAGCCCGGCTTTCAGGCAGGTCTGCTCGAGGAATTTCATCCGGTCCCAGTGCTGCTCGGGCGCCACCTGGGGAAGCAGCAGCCCCTCTTGGTCTCCCTTCTTCATCACCAACCCGTCGCGGCCCACCTGGATTTCATTCACGTCCAGGATGCGGCGCAGCGGCGAAAGCACGGAGATCTCGTACTCCAATTCCGCGAGTTCCGGCGGCGTGACCGGCGCGAACCTGGTGTCGTCGACGGCGGCCGATGCGGCCACGTCGCGAACCGTGAGCGCCAGCGGCTTGAGCGCCGAACTGTAGCCGATGCAGCCGCGCAGCGCGCCCTTCTTCTTCAGCGTGACAAACGCGCCGCGCTCGTGAGTGAGTGACTCGGATCCGGCGAGTTTGTTGTCATAGAGCTTGCGATTGTTCACCACGCTCTCGACCGATCGCCTGGCCAGACTGAGTAACTCGCTCTGTTCCCGCTCAGTCAGAGAGAACTGTACGCCGCCGCTGGCGCCCGACTTAGAGAAGGCCATCGCGCCGTAGCCCACCACCTGACTCTTGTCTCCGGCCGTGTCGCCGCTGTTGGCGTACTTGAGCAAGGTCGCTTGTCTGGCGCCGAGCCTCTCGGAGGCGATCATGGCCGCGACAATCGGCCCGCCGCCACAGGCCTCCCACACCCGGCGCTCCAGGTTCCGCGACAGGCTGAGGTAGTCCCATTCCTCAATCGCCCGCAGGGTCTTGCGGTCCAGGCTGACGGCGGCGGCGTAGGGGTGAAAGTGCGACAGATCGGAGCTGGCGACGATGATCGTCCCGGTCCCCTGGATAAGCGCCGCCAGCGCCAGACCCAGCGCGCGGCTGGCCTCGTAGCTCTGATCGCCCATGACCACGGGCACGAGCTGGAACTGACCCAGCGCCCGCTGGAGGAACGGGAGCTGCACTTCCAGGGCGTGCTCGGGGCGCCCGCCGGAAACGGTGTGGCCGCGGCTGGACAACTTCGTCAGCGCGCCGGCGGCGCCCAGCTTCGCCGCGAACGCCCGGTCCACCGGAACCGTGCCCAGAGGGGTCGCATACGCCGTGCCGTCGAAGACCGCGGAGAACCCGAAGCTGTCGATGTGCGAAGGCGAGATCACCACCACCCGCTCTATCTTCCTGCCTTTGAGCAGCGCGTAGGAATACGCGGCCACCGGGCCCGAGTAGGGATAGCCGGCGTGCGGGGAAACCACCGCGACCAGGTCCTTGATCGCCGGAACCTTCGCCTGCGCCAGAAAACCGTCCACCATCTTCGCGAGTTCCTTGGGATCCGCCGGATAGAACGTCCCGGCCACCGCGGGCTTCCGGACCCGGCCCACGGCGGCGCAGCCCGCGGCCGAGCAAATGGCGGTAAGAACAACCAGGCGAAGCAGCGTTCGCGGTCTCATGTTAGTAGGTACTCCACATCAGGCCGCGCAAGTAATCGAAGTTGCGCTTCAGATCGCTCTCCCAGTCGCCCGACGGCGCGCCGGTCTCCAGGTTGGCGTACCCTTCAAATCCGATGCCGGCGATGGCCTCGAGAACCGCGGGGAAATTAACCTTGCCCTCGCCCAGATATCCCTTGTCCTTGAAGTGGAACTGGCAGATGCGGTCGCGGCCAAGCCAACGGATCTCTTTCGCCGCATCGACGCCGACCATGTTCGTCGCGTTACCGGCGTCGTAGTAGATCTTGAAAGCGCGCGACGCCACGCGGTCCATCGCGCGCGCGCTGTCTTCGGCCGTCAGCAGGTTCTCGAAGCCCAGGATCACGCCGGCCTTTTCGGCTTCCTTCGCAAGGTCCTTGAAAACGTCCGCTACGTAGTCGATCTCCCGGCGGCCGTCGAGCGCGCACTTGCCGAAGAAAACCGTCATGAGGATGCCGGCCTTCAGTTTCTTCGTGACGTCGATGCCCTTCAGCACCCATTGCGGCGCCAGTTTGTCGTCCTTGAGGCAGTTGACGTGCAGGATGTCGATGTAGGTGGCGTCGATGACGACGCGCAGTTTGGCGGCCTCGGCCAGGTATGCGGCCTGGAGCGCGGCGTCTTCGAGCGGAAGCTTTCCGTCCGGCGTGGCGCGCCCGAGGGTCACCTGAAGCCCTTCGAATCCGAATCTTTTCGCCTGGGCCAGGGCCTGGGGTTTGCCGCTCTGGCGGACCACGCCGTCCATCACGCCGATCTTCAGCCCCTTGGGCCCGGCGGCCGCCAGCGGCGCGGCCATACTGCCGGCCACAAATTCGCGTCTGGTGATCATGATTTCGTTCGTACCACTGTTCCACGCGCCGGCGCAAGCCGTGCTAGCCTGAGTGCTGCCGGACATGTCCCGAGGCAAGTTGGCAGTGACCATCGCCCTGACCGCCGCAGTGTCGGCCGCCGCCGGCGCGCTGGCGGTTTCCTGGCGGCTCACGCGCCCGCAACAGGTGGTGGCGAATTATCACCGCTGGTTCCACCGCAACGGCGCGACCACGTACAACAACACACGCTGGCTGGGCGTGGAGACGCAGAAGTGCCCCCTCGACACCTGGATTTTCCAGGAGTTGCTCTTCGAGGTGAAACCGGACGTGATGGTGGAGACGGGCACGTACAAGGGCGGCAGTTCGTTCTACTACGCCTCGCTCATGGATCTGCTGCGGCGCGGCCGCGTGCTTACCGTCGATATCGAGGACTACCCCGGCAAGCCGCAACACGAACGCATCACTTTCTTCCTTGGCTCATCGACCTCGCCGGAAATTTTCGCCCGGCTTCGCGCCGCCATCGCGCCCGGCGAGAGGGTGATGGTGACGCTGGATTCCGACCACCACGCCGCGCACGTGGGAGAGGAACTGAAGCTCTACAGCGAACTGGTCACGCCCGGCAGTTACCTCATCGTGGAAGACACGCACTTCAACGGCCGGCCCATTCTGCCGAAGTTCGGCCCGGGGCCTTTCGAGGCGGTCGAGGCCTTTCTGCGCACGCATCCGGATTTCGAGCGCGACCGCTCGCGCGAGAAGTTCGGCATGACCTTCAATCCCGGCGGGTGGCTGAAGCGCGTGCGCTGACGCGTTCGTTCCAACTAGGTGCCGCCCGCTGTGCGCTACAATGGCATCACAAGCATGGAGCAGATCGGCCGTTACCAGGTCATCGGCGAGTTGGGGCGTGGCGCCATGGGCGTGGTTTACCGCGCCCAGGATCCCGCCATTGGCCGCACGGTGGCCATCAAGACCATCCGTCTGTCGGACTTCACGGATCCCGCCGAACGGGACCGTTTGCGCGAGCGGCTGATCCGCGAGGCCCAATCGGCCGGCATCCTCTCGCACCCGGGCATTGTCACCATCTACGACATCGCCCAGGAAGGCGAGCTGGCCTATATCTTCATGGAGTTCGTCAACGGCCCGCCGCTCGAGAAGGTCCTGCTGTCGGAGTCGCCGCCGGACCGCGAGACGCTCCTCGGCATTTTCCGCCAGACCGCGGCCGCGCTTGATTACGCCCACAAGAAGGGCATCGTCCATCGCGACATCAAGCCCGCCAACATCATGATTCATGAGGATGGCACGGCCAAGATCACCGACTTCGGCGTGGCCAAGATCGTCTCTCAGAATATGACCCAGGCGGGCGCCATGATGGGCACGCCCAGCTACATGTCGCCGGAACAGGTGCAGGGCGTGCCGGTGGACGGCCGCGCCGATCAGTTCGCGCTCGCCGTCATCGTTTTCGAACTGCTGACCGGCGAGAGACCCTTCGTCGCCGAGTATCTGCCGACGCTGCTCTACAAGATCGTCCGCGAGGAGCCGGTGGCGCCGCAGCGGCTGAACCGGAGCCTGCCGGACGATGTCGAGCCGGTCCTTCGAAGAGCCCTGGCTAAGAGCGTGGAGGACCGATATCCGACCTGCGCCGCGTTCATCGAGGCGCTGGAGGAGGCTTGCCGCAAGAAGCCGGACTGGCAGCCGATGCCGCGCGGGGTTAGCCAGAACATGCCGACGGTGGCCTCCACCGACCCGGGTTCCATGGCCCAGACCAGGCCCGATCCGGTCTTCTTGTCGCCGCCGCCCAAGCCGATTTCGATGCCTCAGCCGGAGCCGCCTCCCCAACCGGAGCCGGTGCCGCAACCGGCCGCTTCATTCGTGACTTTTGCGACGCCCGCGGAGCCCGAATCGGCGCCCGCCGTGCGCCGCCGGCAGCGTGAGGAGCAATTGGAGGCGCGTCCGGAACAGATCCAAAGCAAGAAGGTCTTCGGAGTCGCCGCCGCGGTAGGAGTGGTTGCGATTGGGGCATTCCTGGGCTTCAAGTACTTCGGCCCGGGGGCCGCGGAAGGCGAGAAGAAAGAGGCCGCCGCGGTGACCCAGCCGGCGCAGCAGCAGGCTCCGCGAGTCGTCGCCCCGCAGCCGGCAGCGCAGCCGGCTTCCAAGCCCGTTCCTGCCGCTCCGCTGCAGCCCCCCAAGCCCGTTGCAGTCGCTCCGCCGGTGGAGAGGCCTTCGCCCACGCCGCCGGCTGTGCCCTCAAAACCGCGGGCCACCCCTCCGGCCAAGGCCGGCAGCGGGAGCATGCAGATCTTCTCAAGTCCGCCGGGCGCTACCGTAGTCGTCGACAACGACCCGGCGCTCACCTGCACCACGCCATGCAACCTGAATCTGCCGGTGGGGCGGCATACCCTGGTGGCCTCCTTGGCCGGCTTCCGCCGCACGCCGAAGATCTTCAACCTGCCGCAGGAGCCGACCATGAGCCTGACCCTGGAGCGCATGATGGGCCGGCTCAGCGTGCGCACACAGCCGCCGGGCGCCACCATCTACATCAACGGCGAACCGCGCGCCGAAAAGACCCCGGCCATGTTTTCGCTCCCGGCGGGCAAGTACCGCGTCGCGGTGGTCAAGGAAGGCTTCGCCAAACAGGAGGACGAAATCGTGGTGCGAGATGGCGGCATCGCCGACATGGAGTTGAACTGGGGTCAGCGATAACCTGTGCGATGGCTGGGTGTGGTTCTCTGCGCAACTTGCGCGCTGGGCGCCGAGGTGCGTCCGCGTGCCCGTGAGGCGGGCATCGTCACGGGGATCCTTCCGCCCGGCCCGCTGAACGCCATCACCGATGTCGCGGGCGTTCTGGTCGGCCACGCCACCCTGGTGCGCGGCGGGGACGTGCGCACCGGGGTAACCGCGGTGCTGCCGCATTCCGGCAATCTGTTCCGCGAGAAGGTCCCCGGCGCGGTCTTCATCGGCAACGCCTTCGGGAAGCTGGCCGGCTCGACGCAGGTGAACGAGCTGGGCGAGATCGAAACGCCGATCCTGCTGACCTCGACGCTCAACGTCCCGCGCGTGGCCGACGCCCTCATCGACTACATGCTGGCCCTGAAGGGCAATGAAGACGTGCGCTCGATCAACCCGCTGGTCGGCGAGACCAACGACGGCGCGCTGAACGACATCCGCGGCCGCCACGCCGGGCGCGACGAGGTGTTCGCGGCGATTGGCGGCGCGCGCGGGGGGCCGGTGGAAGAGGGCGCGGTCGGCGCGGGAACGGGGACCGTCTGTTTCGGCTTCAAAGGCGGCATCGGGACCAGCTCGCGGCGCGCGGGCGGTTACACCCTCGGCGCGCTGGTGCAAACCAATTACGGCGGGCAATTGCGGATTGCCGGCGTTCCGGTGGGCGAATTGCTCAAGCGGAACGCGGATACCCCGGCCGACGGCTCGGTGATCGTCATTGTCGCCACCGACGCGCCGCTGGAGCATCGCAACCTCCACCGCCTGGGGGCGCGCGCCATGGCCGGACTGGCGCGCACCGGGTCGGACTTCTCCAACGGCAGCGGCGACTACGTCATCGCCTTTTCCACCGCGCGCCAGGGCCGGCCGATTTCCAACGACGCGATGTCGCCGCTGTTTCTGGCCGCCATGGAAGCCACCGAAGAGGCGGTCTACAACTCGCTGTTCCGCGCCGTCACCATGACCGGCAGCGGCCGCACGGTCGAGGCGCTGCCGCTGGAGCGGACGCTGGACATTCTTCGCCGCCACGGCGCCCTGGCTCGGCGCTAGCCCGCATCCGGCCTGTCGTATGATGAAGGTTGACCTCGCGGGCGGTTAGCTCAGCCGGTTAGAGCGCCTGCCTTACAAGCAGGAGGTCGCAGGTTCGATCCCTGCACCGCCCACCAT
>JAUYBU010000035.1 GCA_030693045.1 Bryobacterales bacterium
GCCGCCTGGCCGCCGCCTTCACCGAACTGGCCTCCACCCCCCAACTCGCCATCCTCCATCGCCATGAGACCCGTCTCCACAACATCCGCCAGCGCGCCCTCAAGAACATCCACCTCCTCCGAACCACGCCGCCTTCACCCAACCAGCCTGATTCCGACCCTCCATCATCCGACGCTGAACCCGTTCCCGAGACGCCCCCCGCCCCCGAGACTCCCGCTCCCACCCCCGCGGAACCGGACCCCCCGGATTTCATCTGCGAACCCACTTTAGTCCCCGCCGAACCCGCCCCCCCGAGGAAGTCGAGGAATCCGATGACCCCGAAGATCCCGAGGACCCCGAGGACGACCCCTTTCCATCCAATCACTTGTACGTTGTTGTAAGTCATGGACCACTGGATCTCTCCATTTTTGACCCTGAACCCGATGAACCAGAAGAGGATCTCCCCCAACTCCCGGATCCAATCCCGCCCGCGCCTGCCCAAGAGACCGGAGACCCGGGGACACTCCGGGCTGACCTTACGGAAACCATCGCTCAGCCACGGGACACAGGCGTGTCCCCCTCCCAAACCCCCACACATAAGATAAAATGTACAGGTTGCCCTCCCCCCTCCCCATCCTCCGCGAAAAGCTCGCCAAAGCCCACGCGCAACTCCGCTTCCTCCCCCGCGCCCTCGCCCTCGTCTGGGCCGCCGCCCGCCCCTGGACCATCGCCTGGAGCGCCCTCCTCCTCCTCCAGGGCCTGCTCCCGGTCGCCATCGTCTACCTCACCCGCGCCGTCGTCGATTCCCTCGTCGCCGCCGTCCGCGCCCAGGGCGCCTGGCCCAGTCTCCGCCCGGCCCTGATCCTGGCCCTCCTCATGGCCGCCGTCCTGCTCGCCGCCGAACTCCTGCGCAGCGCCGCCGCCTACATCCGCGCCGCCCAGGCCGACCTGGTCCAGGACCACATCAGCTCCCTCATCCACGCCAAATCCATCGCCGCCGACCTCGCCTTCTACGACTCCGCCGAGTTCTACGACCACCTCCACCGCGCCCGCGGCGAGGCCTCCTACCGCCCCGTCGCCCTGCTCGAAAGCCTCGGCAGTCTGCTCCAAAACGCCATCACCCTCCTCGCCATGGCCGCCGTGCTTATCCCCTACGGACCCTGGCTCCCCGTGCTCCTGGCGGCCGGTACCGCGCCCGCCCTCCTGGTGGTCCTGCGCCACAGCCTGCTCCAGCACGAATGGCGTCGCCAGGTCACCACCGACGAGCGCCGCGCCTGGTACTACGATTGGCTCCTGACGGCCGGCGAAACTGCCTCCGAACTGCGCCTGTTCGGCCTCGGCCAGCACTTTCAGTCGGCTTACCTCTCCCTGCGGCGCAACCTCCGGACTCAGCGCCTGGCCCTCGCCTCCCGCCAGGTCTGGGCCGAAACCGCCGCCGGCCTCCTGGGCCTGGCCGCCACCGCCGTCGCCATGGTCTGGATGGTCTGGCGCGCCGTCCGCGGCCTGGCCACCCTGGGCGACCTGGCCCTGTTCTACCAGGCCTTCCAGCAGGGCCTGCGCCTCATGCGGTCCCTTCTCGAAAACGTCGGACAGCTCTACTCCAACATCCTCTTCCTTGGCAACCTGTTCGAGTTTCTGGAACTCCAACAGCGCGTCACCGACCCGCCGCGGCCCGCCCCGCCCCCCGACGCACCGGCCCCCGAAATCCACTTCCAGGACGTCACGTTTTGCTATCCCGGCAGCCAGCGGCCGGCTCTGGTGAATTTCGAGCTGACCATCCCCGCCGGAAGCATCGTGGCCGTAGTGGGATCCAATGGCGCGGGCAAGAGCACTCTCATCAAGCTCCTCTGCCGCTTCTACGATCCCGAGGCCGGACGCGTCCGGATCGACGGCGTCGACCTCCGCCAGTTCTCCACCGCCGAGCTTCGGCGTAGCATCACCGTCCTGTTCCAGCAGCCCGTGCACTACAACGCCACGGTGCGCGAAAACATCGGCTTCGGCGACCTGAACGCCACCGAAATCGAGCGCGCCGCCACCGACGCCGGCGCCGATGCCGTCGTCGAGCGCCTCCCCCAGGGCTACGACAGCCTGCTCGGCCGCTGGTTCGCCGACGGCGTCGAACTCAGCGTCGGCGAGTGGCAGCGCATCGGCCTGGCCCGCGCCTTCCTCCGCCGCGCCCCCATCCTGGTTCTGGACGAACCCACCAGCGCCATGGACCCCTGGGCCGAAGCCGACTGGCTCCGCCGCTTCCGCCGCCTCGCCCAAGGCCGCACCGCCCTCATCGTCACCCACCGCTTCACCACCGCCATGCACGCCGACGTCATCCACGTCATGGCCGAAGGCCGCATCGTCGAATCCGGCGCCCACCAAGACCTCCTAGCCCGCCAGGGCCGCTACGCCCAAGCCTGGCGCTGGGCCACCAAGTAACAGCCAATACCTTCCCGAACCCGCCGCCGTTCCGCCCTCCCCCTAACGGTCGCGGCTCAGTGCCGCGCTTCCGAGCCGCGACGGGGTGCCCTGGGCCGGGGAGCGGGGTGTGATCTCTGCAATTGGCTCGAGGATACTGTCCCAGGTCTAAATTCAGGCGCCGCCGGCGCTGCGCTCGGCTTTGCGGCGCACCGGGATCTCCAGACGCTTGATCTTCTGGTTGAGCGTAGAAAGCGGGATGTGCAGGGCTTCGGAGGCTTCCGTCTGGCTCCAGTTGGAAGCTTCCAGGGTTTCGATGATTTGCCGGCGCTCGAAGTCGGCGACGATCTCGAACAGCGAGGCGTCGGGCGCGAGGCGGCCGGAGGAGTCGCGCCGGATGCGCATGCCTCCGGCCTGAAGCAGGTAGTCCGGAAGCACGTCCGCCGGCACCGTCGGCTGGGCCGCCAGCACCACCGCGCGTTCGACCACGTTTTCCAGTTCGCGCACGTTGCCGGGCCAGGTGTGATCCATCAGGATCTGCATGGCCTCGGGTTCGAAGCTCAGCAACGATTGTTCCTGGGCGTCGAGGTACTTTTCGTTCTCGCGGGAGTACTTGGTGAAGAAGTGTTCCACCAGCGAGGGGATGTCCTCCTTGCGCTCGCGCAGCGGAGGCAGGACGATATTGATCACGTTCAGCCGGTAGTACAGGTCTTCGCGGAACCTGCCATCGTCGACCAGCCGGCGCAGGTCGGCGTTGGTGGCGGCCAGGATGCGCACATCCACCCGGACGGTTTCCGAAGAGCCCAGCGGACGGAACTCCTTCTCCTGGATCACCCGCAGCAGCTTGGCCTGCATGTCCACGCTCAAAGTGCCGATTTCATCGAAGAAAATCGTTCCGCGGTTGGCGATTTCGAAATAGCCCTTCTGCGACGAAACGGCGCTGGTGAAGGCGCCCTTGGTATGGCCGAACAGCGTGGACTCGAGCAGATCCGGGGGAAGCGATCCGGTATTCACCGCGAAAAACATCTGCTCCGAGCGCACCGAGTTGGCGTGGATGGCCTTGGCGATCAGTTCCTTCCCCGTGCCGGTCTCGCCGGTGATGAGGATGTTGGTCCGGCTGGGCGCAACCTGGGTGACCAGATCGAGCACCTTCATCATCCGCTCGCTCTTGCCGACGATGTTCGGGAAGCTGTAACGCTGCTTGAGGGCCCGCTTGAGCTGCTCGTTTTCGCGCTCCAGGCGGCGCTTGCCGATGGTGCGGTCGATCTCCAGCAGCAGCTTCTCGTTTTTCCAGGGCTTGGAGAAGTAATCGTTGGCGCCGGCCTTCAACGCATCCACGGCGACGTCCACCGACCCAAAGGCGGTGATGAGAAAGACCGGGGTCTGGGTGTCGCGCTCGCGGATCTCGCGGAGCACTTCCATGCCGCTGCGGTCCGGCATCAGGAAATCCAGAAGCACCAGGTCGTAGCTGGCGGTCTCCATGCGGCGAAGGCCCTCGGCGCCGTTCTGGGCGCCGTCGACCAGGTAGCCCTCGCTGGTCAGCAGGACCTCGAGACTCTCCCGAATGGCCTCTTCGTCGTCCACCACCAAAACGCGTCCGAGCGCGGCGGGCAGCGTCGCCGTGTCGGCGGGCAGTGGCTCAGGCATGGACCGGTTTCCTCGCCACGGGGAACTCGATCCGGAAGCGGGTGCCGGTGCCGGGCCGGCTGTCCACTTCGATCGATCCGCCATGTTCCTTGACAATGCCGTAGGTGACCGACAGCCCCAGGCCGGTGCCCTTGCGCGCGCCCTTGGTGGTATAGAAGGGGTCGTAGATCCGCGCCAGGTGTTCCGGAGCGATGCCTTCGCCGGTGTCTCCCACTTCAATCATCGCCGAACCGTTCGAACTCCAGGTACGGACATCGAGCACGCCGCCCGAGGGCATCGCATCGCGCGCGTTGAGGAACAGGTTCAGGAAAACCTGTTGCAGCTTGCCCGAGTTTCCGCTCACCGGGGCCAGGCCGTCGTCCATCCGCTGGCGCACCTCGACCCGGTTCTTGCGGAGCTGGTGCTCGATCATGCCGAGCGTCTCCCGCACGACGTCGTTGAGGCTGACTTCGGTGAACTCGGCCGGAGAGGTGCGCGAGAAGCTCAGCAGCGAATTGACGATCTCGCTGGCCCGGAAGGTTTGCAGGGCGATTTTGTCGAGCAGCGCCGACTTCTGGTGGTCCCCGGAAACCTGCTTGGCCAGCAACTGGGCGTAGGTGGAAATCACCGCCAGGGGCGTGTTCACCTCGTGCGCCACCCCGGCCGCCAGCAGGCCGATGGAGCTGAGCTTGTCGGCCTGGATAAGCCGCTGCTCGAGTTCGGAGCGCTCGGTGATGTCGTCGAAGATGATGAGCCGGCCGATCTGCTCCAGGTCCCGGGAAACCAGCGGCGCGATGGCCACGTTGACCGTGCACTGGCGCGCGCCGGGGCCCTGGCCGCCGTTTCCATTTCCGGGCTTCTCGGCGGGCTGCTGGAGCGGCTTCAGCGCGGCCCTGTAAATGTGCTGGACGCCGGCGTCGCCGCGCGCCTCGTCGAAGCCCGCGGCCAGGTCGGCGGGGAACAATTCGCTCAGGCGGCGGCCCACCGCCTGTTCCCGGGGAACGCCGGTCAGCCGCTCGATCTGAGCGTTCCAACTTTCGACGCGGTCTTCCAGATCGGCGGCCAGGATGCCGACGTTGATCGACTCGACGATGTTCTCGCTGAACTCCTTCAGCCGCTCGTACTCCTCCACCTTGCGCTGCAGCGAGGTGTACAGGCGGGCGTTCTCGACCGCGATGCCCACGTAGCCGGCCATGGTGACCAGCAACTCGAGGTCGTCGCTGGACAGGAAGTCGCCCTTGTCGGTGCGGCTCACGCCCAGGTAGGCGATGATGCGCCCGCGCACCGTGCAGGGGATGTAGTAGGTCAGATCCAGGTCCGCGATGGTCTGCCGCACCGGCGCCGGCCACTCGCGCGAGACGGCGTCCAGAAGATAGCGCGGGCGCTCGATGAACAGGTACGGCCGCCCCAGATCCTGTTTCAGGAAGCTCAGATCCAGACTGCCGGACTGGGCCGCCGCCGGCGCGCGGCCATTCCTGGCCCCAACGGCCGTCTTCAGCTTGAAGGCTCCACTGTCCTCGTCGCGCAGGAAGAAGACCAGGTTCTGGATCGACAGGGTCCGCAGCAGCCGGTCGGATACCGAGCCCAGCATCGCCTCCAGGTCGGTTTCCGAGCCCAGTTCGCGCGCAAACTCGATCAGCGTGCGCCGGTAGTCGTAGCGGTCCCGGTAAAAGTAGTACTTGTCGTGGATCTCCTGCAGCCAGTTCCGGATGGGCTGGAAAACGAACGTGGCGATCACGATCATCACCGCCACCGCCGCCGGGCTCAGGTCCTCCAGCTTGCCCACCGAGAAGACCAGGCTGTAGAAAATGACCAGCACCGACAGCGTCGCCAGGGTATAGATGTAACCCTGCTGGAAGATCACGTCGACGTCCATCAGGCGGTAGCGGACCAGGGCGTAAGCCCAGGTCAGCGGAATCAGTCCCAGCGACAGGACCGACATCTCCATGTAAGGCCCGGGAATCGAACCGGCCGCATAGGGGATCACGTAAAACAGCGTGAACGGCATCAGGCCCAGCACCGCGCCGTTGCGCAGCCACTTCAACTGCTGCCGGACGATGACGTCGTCGGCCCGCCGGTGCTCGATGCTGAGCACCACCGCGCCTCCCAGGTACATGGCCGCCAGCAGCAGCAGTCCCAGGCGGTCCAGCAGCCAGCGGATCTCGATCAACGAGATGTCGATGCGAATGGTCCCCGAACTGAATCCGGCGTATATCGCCAGCAGCAGGGCGGCCGGCAGGTACAGCAGCGTCGCCCGCGCGCCGCGAACCCAGCGCCGCGGCTGCGGGAAGCCCAGCGTGAAGTGCAGGAACAGGGTGGGCACGATGAGTCCGGCGGCGACGTTGCCCCAGTAAATCACCTTGTCGAAATTATTCAGCTTGCCGGTATAGTGGAACGTCGACAGGATGAAGGAGCCCAGGCACAGGACATAGAAATGATAGGCCTTGGACGCGGTGCCCCGGCGCAGGAACACGAACAGTCCGATGGCCAGATAGGCGGCGCCGACGATGTACTGGTAGAGCACGGAAGGAGAGGTGTTTCTCTCGCTCAGAATCACGTTCGCGTTGGCTTCCACGCCCGCGCGGCGAATAACGTACTCGGTCTTGCGCCAGGCGCCCAGACGAACGTGGACCTGGGTGATGTCGATAGCCTGCTCGATCTTGAGGCCGTTGATGCGGACCAGAACGTCGCCATCCCGGAGGCCGGCGCGCTCTCCCTGGCTGCCGGGGACGATGTCCAGGGCCATGACGCCGCCCGGGCGGTCCACCCAGGTGACGCCGTCTTCCGGCAGGCGGAACGCGCTCTGCTGCTGAAGGTTAATTCCGGCGGCAATAATGGCGGCGACGGTCAAAACTACCAGCAACGCATTGGCAAGCTGGATTTTGAGTTCCTTCACCGCTCATCTCCCGGCCGGACGAGATACACCCATCCCACCCTTACGCTAGCACGTCGCGTGCCACGCCCAAAAACGCTTTCTCCGACCAGCTTACCTCAATCCGTCAACGAGTTGTGCGAATGCCAGTACCGTGCCGCTCCCGTTTTTGGTACTAGCCACTCCACGGAAGTGTATCGATTGGAAACGCCATCCAATAGCGGGAACCACTCAGGACCGCTCCCCCGCCCAGAGGGCACCCGGTCGCGGCTCGGTGATCGGTGGCGCGTTACCGAGCCGCGACCGGGTGCCCTCTGGGCGAGGGAGCGGTCCTGGGTGGCGTGGCTAAAGCCAAGCGAACGCTAGTGTACTGCGTCAAAAGTTCTGTAACATGCGGCCGGCGCGGCGACGGCCACTCTAAACCGCGGCCCTGGGCCGGCCCGGACGGGGGCGCTCCTC
>JAUYBU010000119.1 GCA_030693045.1 Bryobacterales bacterium
GTTCCAATCCGATGCCGATCAGCGTTCCGAACTACAACCGTAAAACTGATCGGCTTCAGTTCGGAACACTGATCGGCATCACTTCGGAATCGTGATCGACATCAGTTCGGAACGCTGATCGCCATCCCTCGGAATCCGCAATCTGTCGAACGTCATCAACGGGAAAGTCGCGGGCGTACCGCCACTTCAGCACGCTGCTATCGGCCGTCGCACTCTGGTCAAGCAGCGACTGCGCCTGGGCGCGCGGCGCACCCCAATATCGTTCTGATCCTGTCGGACGATCACAGCTTGCTCTCACGGTGGGTGCCCGGCAAGGCCTTGGTGTCTATTTGGTGTCGGTCACAAATGGCAACGAATGAGAGAGATGATAAAGCGTGAGAGAATTGAGCCGCCGCGAAACTCCTTAGGGATGAGTACGTTACGAGAAAGTCCCAGTTGCATCGACACGTTACGAAAGTTTCTAGGTTCGAATCCCTCTCTCTCCGCCATCCGATAACTTCTTCACCCGATCGCGACGACTTAACAAATCGGTTGTGCTCTTGGCGCCCATGAAAGCCGGAAGCAAGTGGACTTCGTGCGGCGCCGCGGCCAGGCGACGGTGGGGGTGTATACTCGCTCCTATGCGATGGCCGCTTGCCTTACTTGCCGTTTCGACTGCGATGGCGCAGCCGGTGTTGTTGCGCGAGTCCGGTTTCAAAGCCGTTTGGGAGATCTGGGCGCCGCGCGCCGAGATCGCGCCACGGGGCTGGCTGGACGCGACGCGGTATCGGGCGCGGCCGGCCTCGCTGGCGCTATCCGGCAACTCGAATCCGGCGGTGTGCGGCGGGTGGCAGCGGTCGGCCGGCGGAATCGAGCCGGGACGCTGGTACCGGCTCACGGCGCACTATCGTGCCGAGGGCCCGCAGGACGACGCGCTGGCAGTGCTGCCGCGCCTGGATTGGAGCGACGCGCGGGGCAGGCGCGCCGGCCAGCCGGACTACGCCTGGCGTGTCGCGCGCGATGGCGACTGGCGCCGGGTGACGCTGGAAGCCCCGGCGCCCGAGAAAGCCGCGGCGGTCAAGATCCAGTTGCTTCTGCTAAACGCTCCGCACACAACCGTGTGGTGGGACGACATTACGCTCGAAGCGATTCCAACGCCCGCGCCGCGGCTGGTGCGCGTGGCGGCGCTGAACCTGCGGCCGGAGAAGAGCACGACCGCCGCGCAGAACGTCGCCGCCTTCATCGCCGGTATCGAGAAAGCGGTTCCCGAAAAGACCGACATCATTGTTTTGCCGGAGGG
Source organism: Bryobacterales bacterium (assembly GCA_030693045.1). GTDB lineage: Bacteria > Acidobacteriota > Terriglobia > Bryobacterales > Bryobacteraceae > JACQZT01. The sequence goes on from JAUYBU010000119.1 coordinate 1,280, forward strand.
GATCACCGTCGTAGGCACCGGCAAGAAGTATCCCGACGTGGCCGAAGCGATCCCCGGGCCGACTACCGAGGCGCTGGGCGAATGTGCGCGCAAGCGGTCGGCATGGATCGTGGCCGGCATTTACGAGCGCGAGGGCGTGGCGGTCTACAACACGGCGGTGCTGATCGACCGCGGGGGCCGCGTCGCGGGGCGCTATCGCAAGGTTTACATCCCGCGCGAAGAGATGGAAGGCGGCATCACGCCGGGCAACGACTACCCGATCTTTCGCACCGACTTCGGCTGGGTGGGCCTGATGATCTGCTGGGACGTGCAGTACGCCGACCCGGCGCGCGCGCTGGCCCTGCGCGGCGCCGAGATGATCCTGATGCCCATTTGGGGCGGCAATGAAACGCTGGCCAAAGCGCGCGCCATCGAGAACCACGTCTGGCTGGTGAGTTCCGGCTACAATTTCGCAACGCAAATTCTGGGCCCCGACGGCCAGACGCTGGCCTCAGCGCCCGCGCGCGGCCAGGCCGCGGTGGCGGCCATCGATCTCACCGCGCGCCCCTACGACACCTGGCTCGGCGAGCTGCGCGGGCGCTTTCTGAAGGAACTGCGCCTGGACGTGCGCGTCGAGCCGGCCGGCGCGCTGCGCTGATTTGTTCCCGGTTGACCCCGGCCAGTTCGTATACTCGAACAGAGGGCTCGAATATGAGGCCGATGTTTGCCGCGGTTGCGCTGGTGGGCGGACTGGCGCTCGGTTCCGGATTTGCCGCGGTTCCCCAGGAGCCTGCCGGCAAGACCCGCATCGCTCTGGATGTCGTCCGCGTGGACATTCTCCTCACGGTCACCGACAAAAGGGGGAGATTCATCACCAACCTCACCCGGGACGACTTCGAGGTCATGGAAGACGCGCGTCCGCAGCGCATTCTCGGGTTTGCCGCCCAAACCGATCTGCCGCTTCGGATCGCCGTTCTGCTGGATACCAGCAGCAGCATCCGCGACCGCTTCCGTTTCATTCAGGAGGCGGCCATCGAGTTCATCACCGCCGTGGTGCGCCCGCGTCTGGACAAGGTCACGGTCCTGAGCTTCGACTCGACGGTGGAGCAGGTCTCCCCGCTCGACGGCGACCTGGGACGCTTCGCCACTGCTATACGCGGCCTTCATCCGGGGCGTGGAACTTCCCTGTACGACGCCATCCGCTTTGCCTGCCGCGATGGGCTGGATACCGACAAGCCCGGGCACGATATGCGCCGCGTAATAGTCGTCCTGAGCGATGGCGAAGACACCCAAAGTCAAGGCACGCGCGATCAGGCGCTGGAGGCGGCTCAAAAAGCCAGCGTCGTGATCCATGCCGTTTCGACCAACACCGCCCGCACCGACACGCATGGAGACAAGGTGCTCAAGTACTTTGCCCAGGAGACCGGGGGAGTGGCGTTCTTTCCGTTCCGAATCGAGGATCTGGCGAAATCTTTCGAAACTCTCGCCACCGAGATGCGGCGTCAGTACAGAATCTTCTACCGGCCCGAGCCGCTCCTGGCGGACGGGAGGTATCACGCGATCACGCTGCGGGTGAAGGGACGCAAGGACGTGGTGATCCGGGCGCGGAAGGGATACTACGCTCCCAGGCCGTGAGGGCTAAGGCCCACCCTCCGAAGTCTGCTCGACCAGTTTTTCGACCGACATCGAGTAGATGGCCGGCTCGCCGTGACGGTCGCTCCGGAAGTAGACCCGCTGGCTGGAGGGCGAGAAGATCGGCGCGACCATGGCCGGGTCGCCGGCGCGGTGTTCGGCGAGCGTGAATTCGCGGCGGGTCACCCGCAACAGCAGCAGCAGATGAGGGGACGCCTTGCTGCCGCTGGCCCCGACGAAGACGTTGGCGTCGCCGTTGCGGCCGAAGTGAACGAATTGGCTGGTGGGCGCAATGAGCGCGTCGGCATTGGTGTCGGGCGTGTGTTCGCGCAGGCTGTTCAGCTTGGTGCGGTCTTCGGGAAAGTTCAGATACAGGACCGTCCTGCCGTCCGGCGACCACAGCGCCGGTCCGCAGGCGCCCGGAGCGGTCCGCAGCTTCCGATTGCCGCGGCCGTCGAAGTTCACCAGCCACAGCGAGCCGTCGCCGCGCCGATAGAGGATGCCGGCGCGCCTGGGGCGCGGCCGGGGATCGAGCAGCGCTTCGCCGGCCTCGAGCACCGTGGCGGGGGCGCCGCGCGCCAGCGGGAGCAACCGCAAGCGGTGGGTGGGCTGGCGACTTTCGACAAACAGCGCATACAGGCCGTCGTCGGTGAGCGAGAGACCGCCGCCGGGCGCAAATCCCTGGGGAGCGCGATACAGTTCCCGCTCGCGCAGGCTGACCAGATTCTCCTGGTACAATCCGGGGCCGTCGAAATAGCAGAAGGTCCGCTCGTCGGCGGCCAGGCTCAGCGAGGCGCTATCGAGCGCTTGGGCTTCGGTCAGTTGCCGGCTCTCTCCGGTCTTGAGGTCCATCCGGAACGCCTGCGCGGCGCCGGAGCGGTCCGAGGCGTAGAGCAGGAAGTTCCCTCTTCGGGCCAGCGCCCGCGCGTAGTAGGCCGGCAGGTAACTGCTATAGGTGGAATCGGTCAGCCGCAGGACTTCGAACTCGGTGGCGGGATCCGCATAGCGGCGCCGGTCCGGGGCGAAGACCTGGCCCTTTTCGGCGGAAAGCGGGCGGGCCAGGGAGAGGGACGCGATGAGCGCGCGGCGGGTCAGTGTCAGAAGGGGAAATCCCGGCGCGCGGTCTGCGATTGGACCGCCTTCAGGTATGGGTACGGGTTCACCGGATTGCCGCCCACTCGCACTTCGTAGTGCAGATGCGGCGAAGTGACCCGGCCCGAGGCGCCGGAAAGACCGACGATGTCGCCCCGATGCACCTCCTGCCCCGCGATCACGCTGAAGCGGGACAGGTGGGCGTAGTAGGTCTGCACGCCCCGCCCATGGTCAACCACCACCGTCCGGCCGTAGGCGCCCCAATATTCGGTGTGAATCACCACACCATCGGCGGCGACTTTCACGGGCGTTCCGGCGAACGCTGAAATGTCCACTCCGGCGTGGAAGGCGAAGCCCGAAGAAAACGGATCGTCGCGGCGGCCGAAAAAGCTCAGCAGACGGCCATCGACGGGCCAAAGGCCCGGCCGGGCGTTGGCCGAAAGAGGCGCGGGGACGCGCCGGTGGAAACGCGAAAAGTTGGCGCTCTTAAGGAAATTGTACTCGTCCAGCGATTCCAAAACTGTCGGAACCAGCCGACCCTCCATCGAGATCTCGGTCGGCCCTTCCAGCCTGCGCTTGATTCCGTATGCGATCGATACTTCGCTGGCAAACACTTGCAGCGTGGCAAGATCCTGGTTGGTCTGGTTATTGGCCTTCTGAAGAACGTCGTAGCGCTGGCGGAGGGAACCGATCTCCTGCCTTAACGAATTGTAGTTGGCCACCTTCCACGCCATGCGGGCATAGCTGGAAACGAAACCGAACAGCGAGAAACAACCCAGAAGCGCAAGTCCGAGAACAGCGTAAACGACAGTGTGAGCGACGTGGATACGACGAAGGCGTCCGTGCAGGGAGTGTGCGAGTACTACAATAAAATAGGGCTGGTTCATTCCCTCTCCTGGGTAGGACCACCGCCACAGCTGGGAACCAATCCCTGCCGCCTCCGCCGGGGCGGACCCACTCCTGAAGAACTAAGAGTCAAAGACTAATGAATCACCAACAGTACCAGTTTCCGGGGGCTGTGTCAAGACTAAACTGCGGGTGTGTCGTAACGCCCCAGAAGCCTTGGACCCGCTGTGCGGGGCCATCCACGGGAGGGAGTGCCGGGCGCTGAGCGGCGACCATTCCGGTTTTCGATGCGTCTTCTATAACCCTTAATATCAACAACCGCCGGGAACTTCCTCAACCGAAACCGCAAGCAGCCTTGGGGATACGCCGTGGGCGGGCACACTCTCGAAAATCGCACCTTACGGCTTGGCGCCACCGGGGGCCGGTCGCAGCGGACCGCGGGCCGCGAAATCCCGGACGCCGCCCGGCGGCGGGCGGTGGGCATTGCGGCGCCACTTGGCACAGCCTTAACGTTCCGCGGTTGGGCTTGGCCGATTCCCAACGTATCTTTCTCGTCCCGGTGACTCACTTCTATCTGCCAACGGTCGAAACAGATCGGGGGGAAGACGGAGCGCCAACCGGCGGCGATATCCGGGAAAGTTGCCAGCAAAATCATCGGGCCTCCGGTCGCAGGCTGAAGGTACTCTTCCCGGTGCGGAGGAAGCGGTCCCGGCGGGCTACTTTCCCGGTGAGGGAAGAGACCAGGTTTTCGCGATCGACGGTGGTGCCAAAGGAGGACTGAATGAGAGCGAGCAGTCGGGAGACATGCAGCCGGGCGCGGGGGCCGTTTGGCCATGGCGAAGGCGGCGGACGGCGCGGAGTTGAGCCCTGTGCAAACGGCGCCAAAGGATCAGCTTGAGCCCGGCGAAGATCCGTGCGCCCCACGCCACTGCTTGTACTGCTGCCGCACGCCGCGGATTTGCGCGGCGTGGCTTTCGGCGTGCCGTGCGTAGATTTCGACCATCCGGAGCAGCGTCAGGCGGCCGTGCTGGCTGTGCGTGCCGGCGCGCTCGTAGGCCGGCTCGGGCGTATCTTTGAGCAACTCGAAGTTCCCGCCGCGAATCCGCCGGAAAGTGTCCAGCGCCACCGAGACCTTGCGCCGAGTGTAGTCGAGATTGCGCGCCCAGGCGTCCTGGTCGTAGGCCACGATGGCCGGGTTATCCTCGGCGATGATGCGGCGGAAGCGGTCGGCGCCGACGATTTCGGAATCCGCCAGGTGGCACAGAATCTGCCGCACGCTCCAGTTGTCGGGACCGGGCGTCCAGTCCAGTTCCGCCCCGGCGGCGCCGGTGGCGGCCACAGCCACCAGCTCGGCTCCCCGGCGGAAGCGTTCCAGCAGGTCGGCAATCTCGCTCATGTGGGCATTATAGCGT
>JAUYBU010000174.1 GCA_030693045.1 Bryobacterales bacterium
TGCACATGCAAATGCAGAATGCCGAGACGCTGAGTCCGGATCGGATCCGGGAGTTCCTGAACCTCAGCCGAGAGATCGAGTTCACCGCTCAAAACCAAGCCGAGGTGTACGCCTGGGTGCAGCGGACGTTGGTGGCCCAGGAGTATGCCCGGCAAGCCAAGAAACGGCGCGGCATGCTCCGGGCCTACATCAAGAAGATGACGGGGCTCAGCCTGCCGCAGATTGCGCGGCTGGTTCGAATGTACCGGGCTACCGGAATCGTGGAACTGAAAACCTACCGGAGGCGGCGGTTTGCGCGCAAGTACACCGACCAGGACATTGCGCTGCTGGCGGAAGTGGATCGCGCGCACGAACGCTTGAGCGGGCCGGCGACGCGCTGCATTATGAAGCGCGAGTACGAGAAGTTCCGCAAACGCAAGTATGCGCGCCTGGCGGGGATCTCGATCGCCCATCTGTACAACCTGCGCAACAGCGCGCGATACCGCAGGCTGGCGACGGTGTTCCAGGCGACGCGGCCGAGCCCGGTGTCGATCGGCGAACGGCGCAAACCGGACCCGCAAGGCCGGCCCGGCTTCCTGCGCGTGGACACGGTGCATCAAGGCGATTGGGACGGAGCCAAGGGCGTCTACCACATCAACTCCGTCGACGCGGTGACGCAGTGGGAGATCGTGGGCTGCGTCAGCAAGATCAGCGAGCGGCATCTGCTTCCGGTCCTGGAAGCGATGCTGCATCAGTTTCCGTTTCGGATTCTTGGCTTTCACGCCGACAACGGCTCGGAGTACATCAACCACCTGGTGGCCGGACTGCTGGAGAAGTTGCTGGTCGAGTTCACCAAGAGCCGGGCCAGCCGGAGCCAGGACAACGCGCTGGTGGAGGGCAAGAACGGAGCGGTGGTGCGCAAGTACATCGGCTACGGCCACATTGCCGGCGAGCACGCCGAAGCGCTGCAAAAGTTCTACACCGCGCAACTGAACCCTTACTTGAACTTTCATCGTCCCTGCGGCTTCGCGACGGTGAGCCTGGATGCGCGGGGCAAGCGCAGTCGCAAGTACAAAGCGCAGGACTACGCGACGCCGTACGAGAAGCTGAAGTCGCTGCCGGAGGCCATCCAATACCTGAAGCCGAACATCGGGTTTGCGCAGTTGGACCGACTGGCGATGGCGATGAGCGACACCGAATGCGCCCTCCAGATGGGCGCCGCCAAGGCGAAGCTATTGCGGCAGTGCAAGATGGAGTCGCCGGTTCCGCCGCGGTTTTGCTGAAGCCCGCCAGGCAAGAGGGCTGTGGAAATGCCGGGGCCGTGGAAAGCGTGGAAAACCGAAAGCAGGTTTCCCACCCTTCCCACCGCCCCTTGGAAATCTCGCCGACGGCGCGAGATTCCCACATTCCCACAGCCCAGCTTCGCCCCGGATGGAAAAGTGGAAAACCAAAAGCGGGTTTCCCACTTTCCCACGCGGGGCTCGCGACGATGAATCCGATTTGCACATCTCAAGATCCGAAACACCACAATGGTCGGGCCGGTGGCCCGACAGAAAGGAAAACCGCTGCGGAAACGCCCTTCTGCCGCCCTCGGTTTCGGGGCCAGCTTGTCCTGGAATCAAAAGTTCGTTTCAGTATCATTCTTCGATTGGAAAATGCT
>JAUYBU010000186.1 GCA_030693045.1 Bryobacterales bacterium
GAGTTTGCCGAAATTCCGATCTTTGGCGGCACCGCCACGGCGGTTTGGGAAGTCACCAACACCGATGCGCTGATCACTGCCCAGAGGCTGGAGTTCGGTTACCTGTTCGCTTACAAGGCCAACACGGCGAACAATCTGCCGGGTCTTGGATCAACCACTGTTAACGGGATGTACGCCCCGGTCAGCACTGTCACCAAGATGAGCGCGAGCGCTCCGGTTCCGCGCTTCGCCGACACCTCGTCCGCGACGACCGTGGTCAAGTTGGAACAGTGCGTCACCAACCTGCTGTTCCCGTTCGTCACCAACCAGGCTGGTTTCGACACCGGCATGGTGATTTCGAACACCTCGAAGGATCCTTTCGACACTTCGAATGAAGCCGGCACATGCAAGCTGAACTACTACGGCGACACCAACGGCGGCGCTGCTCCTCCGGCGCAGACCTCCGCTGCGGTGCCTGCCGGCGACTACCTCATCTGGGGTCTGTCGAGTGGCGGCAAGTTCGGCGTTGCGCCGACTCAGGGCTTCCAGGGCTACATCATTGCCCAGTGCAAGTTCCGGTGGGCGCATGGGTTCGCTTTCATCAGCGACTACGGCAACACCAAGACGGCGCAGGGCTACCTCGCGCTGATCCTGGACAAGGCCGGGTTGAACCGAACCGACATTACGGCCGAATCGTTGGGTCAATAGTCCGGCATTCCGCGGACAGTACGGAGGGGAGCTTCGGCTCCCCTCTTTTTTTTCGTAGCACAACCTTTAGGCCGTGTCCCCGTGCCACGGTTTTTTTCCATTTGCCTTGCATACCGCGCCGGACGCTTTGGTGGTAAACTATCACTTGCTGCACTTTGTTCCCGCGTCCAACCAATCTAAAAGGACAAGTCTCGACGAGGTATCCATGCCATTGACAAAACGTATATTTCTTGCCGCAGTGTGTCTCGCCGTTGGGGCCGGGGCGCTTAATGCACGCAACGTGTTCGTCATGCCCGGTACAGGTGGCCAGACCATCAACGTGTTCAGCGGCGATCCGCTTGGCACGCCCGCCACGGTTAACAGTCCGTTCGGGTTTATTGCGCTGGCCCGGCCCGATGGCGCGCGCTACTATGTATTGGCGCGCGACGCATCCGACTCGCTGCTGATTCTCGACCAGAACTTCAATAGACTTGCCGGGAAGAGTCTGGGCGACGACATTCGCGCCGCCATGATTACTCCCGACGGCCGCAGACTTCTGGTGCTTACCGCGACTCTGCGGGTTTTCGACACGGAGACCGGGGAAGAGGTTGTTCCACGCTCTTCGCCCGATGTCGGCGCCGTGCCGGTCGACATGGCCGTGAGCCAGGACTCGAAACGGGCGTTCATCCTGAGCCCCAGCGCGCAGCGCGTGATCGCCATCGATATCTCGAGCCCCTCGCTTCCGGCGGCAGGATCGGTGATACTCGGCGGAGGCGAGTACCTGGGCATCGCCGTCGGCCCGAATGGGCTGGTGTACGCGAGTCTGACAAACCAGGTGGTGGTCATCGACCCGGTGACCGTCACAACCCTAGGTTCGGTTTTTAGCGTAAACGGCCTTCCAGGACGGCTTGCATTCACGCCGGACGGGTTGCGCGCCGTTGCCGTCAACCGTGGGATCGTGTCGGGCTCCTCGGGCTTTGTTTTCGATCTGGCCACCCGCTCCGTGACCACTCTGCCCACGATGGGCCAGACGCTTGAAGAGATCGCCGTGGCGGGGAACAACCGCGCCTTCGCGACCTCCAACGGCCGGCTATTGTATGACATCTCGCTTAGCCCGCTGGCGATCTCCCAGGCGACCTTCGCGGGGCTTACGAGTTTCTCCGCGGTGACCGGGTTCGCCCTGTCCAACGAATTGCCCGCGGCCAGGTATCTCTACATCGCCGCGTCGAACGCGGTGAGCCGCATCGACCTCACCAACGGCGTCGAGTCCGGACGCGTGCCGTTCGGGTCGCCGACCGGCAAGGTCTCTTTCGCCGGGCCGGCCAGCCTGGGCCCCGCCGTGTCCGGCCTGGGTTATAACGCCAACCAGAACGTGCCGCCAAGTACGACGCTTCGGCCTTTGATTGCACGGTTCCTGGACGTCAACGGCAAGCCTGCCGCGGGGGTCCCCGTGAGCTGGGCCTCGGCCGCGCCTGACGTTGTCTTCGGCGAGCGCGGCGCCCTCACCACGAAGGAGGGCTTCGTTCAGGCGCTGGTGACCGCGCCGGCTTTAGCGGGCACCTACAACGTCATCGCTACCAGCGGCGCCGCGAAGGTCCAGTTCGACTTCCTGGCGACCACCGGCGGCGGAGGCGGCGGGGCCGTTACTCCGGGTGGTGGCGGCATCTACATTTTCTCCGGCAACGGCCAGTTGGTGCAGGAACAATATATTTCGAGCCAGCCTTTGGTCGTCCTGGTAAAGAACCCGGACGGTTCGCCCGCCGCCGGAAGACAGGTCACGTTCGAATTGACGCAGGGTAATGTGTCGCTTTCCGGATCGAGCGTTTACAGTTGCTCGGCGGGCGTTTGCCTGACCGACGTTAACGGCAAGACCGGCACCGACTTTACCACTTCGGTCACCGGCGGCGGTTCCATCGCTCAGGCGGTTGTCACGGCGCGTCTGGATAACGGAGTGGGCATCCCGTTCAACATTGTGATCTACCAAGCCGGCAGCGGAGGCATGTTCGGCTCGACGTTCGCTACTCCGCCGAGTGTCGTTCTGATTAAGCCGGCGTTGGGAGAGACCATCACCGGAGGTGTCGGAGAAACCCTGCCAGGGGCGATTCAGGTTTTCGTGGCGTCGGGGACCAACGCGCCGGTACAGAATGTCGGTTTGGCGGCCACCACCGGTATGGAAGCCGCGGATGGCCAGGTCGTGAGTTGCCCGCCGAACCTCCTTTCCGACGCATCCGGCAACATTAGCTGCGACCTGACCTTCGGCGGCAAGCTGGGTGGTCCAACGGTGATGACAATCAATGTTGGCGGGTACAGGATGTACCAAGGCAGGGTGATAGTCAAAGCCGGGCCGCCCGCGAAGATGAGCATCATAGCGGGCAACAACCAGTCCGGCGGCGCGGGGCAAAAGCTTCCGACGGCGGCTTACATCGAAGTTACCGACTCCGGGGGCAACCTCCTGGCGGGCGTGCCGGTGAGCTGGGAAATAGTGCAGCAGGGGACGCTGACGCTCGCCAACGCGCAGACGGTCACCGATGCGAACGGCCGCGCGCGGGCCGACGTAACTCTGGGCTCGACGCCGGGCGTGGCCGCGCTGCGTGTGAAGTCTAGCGCCGCCACCGTCACGTTCAGTTTCACGGTGACCGTCAAGGTCACGACACTCGTGAAGACCGGTGGAGACGGACAGCAGGCTCTCGTGAATCAGCCCTACGCTCTGCCGCTGGGCGTGCAGGTGCTTGACGACTTTAACCGCCCAGTGCCGGCGACGCCGGTGGCTTTCAGCGTTCTCAGCGGCAATGCGTCGATCAATCCGGCGGTGGCGGCCACCGATGCCAACGGCAGGGTTTCGGTAATGGTTACGGCGGGCCCGCTGGCGGGCACGACTCAAATCCGCGCGACCGTGGGGACTTTGTCGCAGGACTTCACCCTCACCTCGCGGCTGCCCGGCCCGGTGGTGGCCTCGGGTGATTTCCGCAACGCGGCCGGCAATTCGCCGGGCGTGACGCCGGGGGGCATCGCGATTGTCCGTGGCGCCGGAATGGCGCCCGGAATTCAGGGCTTGCAGGTCGCCAGTCTGATCCCGGGTCAACTGCCGACGCAGTTCCTGGGCATCGAGATCCAGTTCGGCGGCGTTTCGGCGCCGATCTACTGGGTGTCGAGCCAGGGCGGAATCGAGGAAATTGCCTTCCAGGTTCCGTTTGAGACCCCGCCCGGCCCATCCAGCGTGTCGATCCGCTCAGCGGGCGGCGGCTCGACGGCCGTCCCGAACGTGCTGGTTCTGCCAGTGCAACCGGGGGTCTTCGAAACCACCATCGGCGGCCGGCGGTTTGCGGTCGCTACGCGGCCGGACGGCAGCTTCATCGGACCCGATAATCCGGCGCTGCGGGGCGAAACGATCCGCGTCTTCGCTACCGGCCTCGGTCAGACGACCCCGGCGACGGCCACCAATCGCACCGGCGTTCCGGGTCAGACAGTCCTGGCGCCCATGATCGCGCGCCTGAACGATACCGGCGTGCAGATCCTCTCGGCGGAGTATTTGCAGGGGGCGATCGGCATCTACGTGATCG
>JAUYBU010000223.1 GCA_030693045.1 Bryobacterales bacterium
TGCGGTCAGCATGCCCCGCGGCTTGCGCCAGCCAGTCCAAATATGCCGCGAGGCGTTTCTCTTGTGGTGCTGGCGCTGGGGTTTTGGCAGCCACGAAAACATTTTAGCACAGTTTTGTTGTTTATGACACAGTAGAAGTAGGCACCAGGCAGGAGATGGTGAAGGATTCCAAGAACATCGACATTGCAAGCCTTTTTGCCGAGTCCGCTCAGTTACGAGATGCCCTGATCCAACGTAAGGCTCACGATGTTGTTGATCAGTCGTTTAGGGCTGGCTTTGAGAGCACTGAGCACATGGTTTTGAAGAGCGCAGTGATCAATGGCCTGCTTAAGACCTATCCCCGTGATCAGATTTCGGTTGAGCAAGCAATACCCGTCGAAGAAATAGGGGATGGGCTCCCCGATCAGAATCGGAAGAACAAGCCGGACGTCCGTATCGACAGCAAGCTCTGGGTGGAGGTCGAAACTCTCCGTGGCCTTTCGTCGGCAGGCTCCGATCCATTCCTTGCCCTTGAGGCGAAGCTGCGGAATAGGATTTCAGGCCTAAAGGAGATTGAGGAAGCCTGGCTGCTTGTCCCAAGTGACGTAGCAACGCTCGCGACATCGCAGATGTTGGCTGTCACACGCAATATGAACCTTGCCCTAGGGCCCAACAAGGCGACCATAAAGTTTGGATTCGTAGACATGATGGACGGAACACCGGTCTTCTTCGGAGAGCGACAGGAAGCGCGTGTTGCGCCAAGAGTCCAACTCTCCGGAGCCTCTTGGCGCGACGAACCTAAGCCCCCGACATGGCTCACTTTCGATGACATTGCCGGCTATTCAGATTTGAAGGAGCGAGTGAAGACCGACCTGCTCGACCCACTTTTTAACTCTGAGGCTTATCAACAATATGACGTGCACGCCAATGGTTTGCTTCTCTACGGACTGCCAGGCTGTGGGAAGAGCCTCTTGGGAAGAGTTCTCGCAGGTATCAAAGAACTGCCTCACCGTCTGCTCGCTCCGAGCGATCTGACAAGCATGTGGCTGGGGGAGGGCGTAGCGAAGATTCGCGCACTATTCGACTGGGCTGTGAAACAGGAAGCGTGCCTGTTGATCATCGACGAACTTGATGCTGTCGCCCAGCAACGCAGGGAGTACAACATGCACAGCGACGAGAAGCGCCAGGTAAACGAGTTACTGGTTCAACTCGATCGAGTTGCCGGTAAGAGGGTCGTCATTGTCGCCACCACGAATTATATCGGAGGCATCGACGTCGCCATCCTTAGGAGTGGACGCTTCGATCTGAAGATTCCGGTGTTCCCACCTAACTGCGACGATCGTGCGGAGATCTTCGAGTACTACCTGAAGCGGCTGGAAGGCAAAGGCATCGGGGGGATCTGCGATCTTAACGTGGGGGCCTTGGCGGAGAACACACCGTTATTCACTCCGGCAGACATTAAGGCCATTGTCTGGGCGTCTGCCAGGAGAGCTATTCGTCGGGCGAACGGAACGCCGAAGTTGACGCAGACTATCCTGTTCGAAGCAGTCCAAGAGCAGCCTCGGTCTATTTCCAGCACTTTGGCCTTGGATTGGTGCAACGCTGTATCTTGTGAAATCGGAGCGTCTAACCCGTCGGTTGTAACGCTGATGGACGAGATCGCATGTGCCTACCCGAATCTCTCCGCGGAGGCGCCACGGTCGGGGGGGAAACATTAGTATGAGCAGGCCAAACCAAGAGATTCGCGACGGCGGAAAGACTCTCTGTCGCACCGTGCATCGCATCTCGGAATCCGGGCCTCGTGGGTTTATCGAGACGGGTTGTGTGCGGTATGCAAACAAATGGTTCATCGCGCGAAAGATGAAACCCCTAACGTGGTGGAAACTCGTTGGACCGGCGCGGTCGGGCGAATGCACGGGCATCTCACAGCCCTCCAGGCCCCGCTGATGAGTGATAATCTGACTGCAAACTGAACGGGTCAGCTAGCCTGATCAGCGAAAAGCGGTTTTTTCCGACCGTCTGCTGAACTTGTTCAAAGAACGGGAAGTGACGGCGCAGGGAGACGGCGATGGGAAGCAAGCAAGATAGCGTTCCGGAATCCACGCTCCTCGCCCGTGCTCGGGGCGCGCATCGTCGTCTAATCGGTCCGAAAACCGATCCCCGAAAGGATGACTCCCAACACGCGCTGGTCGCCGGGCGGCGAGAAGGTTTTGTCAACCGTGAATGCCGCGCTGGCCGCCGGTTGCTTCGGCAAAACCGGAGGCGAAACCAAGGTGTAAAGCCCCGGCGCGGCGTAGGTCCGCTCGATCAGTAAGACGCCGTCAAGCCAAAGCGCGACGCGACGCGCGGGCGTGACGGGGGACAGGAAGAACGTCACCGAAAGCGGCGCCGGTTGAGCGGGCGACTTCAGCAGCACCACGGCCCGCCCGGCGGTCCAACGGTAGCGGTTCTCCTCGAGCTGGTAAATGCCGCTGGCGATTTGCGAATCCGCCTCGGGCGCATTCATCGGTAAATACTCGAGCGTGGGTTGCCGCTCGACGACCACTTCGGCTCGCACGCGGTCGATCGCGCCGGTCGACAGGTCGAATGGCCGCAGGCCCAGCGACGCGGTGGACCATGCCGAGCGCGCGCAGAGCGCAATCAGACGCAACGGCAGCGCCGGCCGGATCTCCCAGTCGGCCATGCGGGTCAGTTGCCCGCCGCCGGTGGTGAAGGGGATCGGGTAGGCCAGGTCGCTCGAAACGACGATCTCGCCCGGCTGCACCGCCTGCCCTTCCTGAAGCGGCAGGCCGCCTTCCGATTCCAGGTAGAACCGCAGACCCCACTCTCCATTGATCCAGACTCGGGAGCGCGCGGCCTCCGGAGCGAGCGCCTGCGCGGCCCGCCGGTAACCGTCCCAGTGCTGATAATTGACCACCGCCAGCGCCAGACTGAACGCCATTTGGAGCGCGAAACCGGCGGCCAGCCACTTCGGCCGGTCGCGCAATCGTTCGGTCACCAGCAGCGCAACCGGCGCCGCCATCGGCAGCAGGTAACGCGCCGACCCGGCGAAAAACAGTGCCAGCGCCGCGGCGAAGAAAATCAGCGCCCAGGCGCGGAGAAAATCCGTACGCCCGACGCCGAGCGAGACCATCAGCAGCGCGCCCGTGGCGAATGACGCCCAGAACAGCGGGCTCGGGTCCAATAACAGCCCCACCACGGCGGCGGCGATCGCCACCGGCCACAGACGCCGGAAGGCTGCCAGAATCAAGCCCGGGAACACCAACCAGGCCGCGTGCCCGATGAGCGCCGCGGCGTTGCGAAGCTTGTTGGCGAGCGACTGAAGATCGTATGTTTTGAAAAACCCGGCGAGCACGGCGGCGGGCATCGCGCCGGTCGAGACGCGCTCCCACAACTGCCAGGCCGCCAGGGCCAGCGGCGGCACCAGCAGCGCAACCCATCCGGCGCGCCAGCGCCGCCGATCGAGCCACAGATAAACGGCCAGGATCGGAACCAGCGCCAGGGTCTGATACGCAGCCATCGCCGCCAGCGCCAGGGCCAGGCCCGCGGCCGAAAGGAGCTTCAGCGATCGCCTGTCCGCGGCGGCGACGAACAGCGCCACCGACGCCATCCAGAAGGCCAACAGCGGCAGGTCGGACTCGAGCGAGTTGCCGTTGACGACGAACGCCGGCGTCGCCAGAAACAGCAGTGTCGCCAGCATCGGGCGCGACGAAAAACGCACGGCGAGCGAATACATCGCCAGCGCCGCGACCGCGCTGAACAAAATGTAGGCGGCGTGGAACGGGACCTCACGGACGTCGCCGAACAGGGCCAGCAACGCTCCCAGGGTCCACGCATTCAGCGGCGGATGCGGATGGCCCTGCATGTCGACCACCTTGCCGAGGAAGACGTAGCGCGCGTGGTTGGGGTGCAGCGGATCGATCTGCGCATGCTGCGCCCCGGCCAGATAGTAGACGTCGTCGCCCTGGATCGCCTGATAGAGAAACGGAAGGCGCAGCAGCAGGACCAGCCCGAGGACGATCCACGCTCCGCGTTTCACGGTGGTTAATCGGCCGGCGTCGCGCCCGGCCGCCAGCGCACCACCGGCTTGCGCGCGGCGGTTACCTCGTCCACTCGGCTGGTGCGCGTCAGGTGCGGCGCAGAGGCGACCTGTTTCGGGTCCGTCTCAATCTCCCTGGCGATCGAGATCATGGCGTCGGCGAACAGATCGAGTTCGCGCTTGCTTTCCGTTTCGGTCGGCTCGATCATCATGGCGCCGTGCACGATCATCGGGAAGCTTACGGTGTAGGGGTGGAAGCCGTAATCGATCAGGCGCTTGGCGATGTCCACGTTGCGCGCGCCGAGCTTCGCCTGCCGGTCGTCGCCGAAGACGACTTCGTGCATACTGGGAGCCGATTTGGGCAGATCGAAGTACGGCTCCAGAAGCTTGCGCAGGTAGGTCGCGTTCAGCACAGCGTCCATGGTCACCGCTTTGAGGCCCTCTCCGCCGCAGGCCAGAATGTAGGCCAGCGCGCGCACAAGCACGCCGAAATTGCCATGGAAGGCCCGGACGCGGCCTAGCGACCGCGGCCGGTCGTAGTCGAAGGCCCAGCGGTTGGCGGCGCGCTTCAGCCGGGGAGTGGGCAGGAACGGCTCGAGGTGTTTCTTCACCGCCACCGGACCCGCGCCCGGCCCGCCGCCGCCGTGCGGCGTCGAGAATGTCTTGTGCAGGTTGAGGTGCATGACGTCGACGCCGAAATCGCCCGGCCGCGCGATGCCCATCAGCGCGTTCATATTGGCGCCGTCCATATAGAGCAGCGCGCCCTTGGCGTGCAGGATGTCCGCGGCCTCAACGATGTGGGCTTCGAAAACGCCCAGCGTGTTCGGGTTGGTCAGCATCAGGGCGGCGACATCCGCATCGACAACCCGTTCGAGCGTCTCCAGGTCGACCATCCCGCGGTCGTTCGATTGGATGTTCTCGACCACGTAGCCGGCCATCGTGACCGTGGCCGGGTTGGTGCCGTGCGCCGAATCGGGGACCAGTATCTTCTTGCGCGGGTTTCCGCCCGCCTCCAGCGCCGCGCGAATCAGCAGAATGCCGGTCAGCTCGCCATGCGCCCCGGCGGCCGGTTGCAGCGTCACCGCATCCATGCCGGTGATTTCCTCGAGCGCGCTCTCCAGGCGGGCCATGATCTCCATCGCGCCCTGCGAGAGTTCCTCCGGCTGATAAGGGTGCGCCCAGGCCAGACCATCCAATCGCGCCACCAGTTCGTTCACGCGCGGGTTGTACTTCATGGTGCAGGAACCCAGCGGATACAGCCCCAGGTCGATCGCGTAGTTCCAGGTCGACAGCCGCGTGAAATGACGGATGGCTTCGACCTCGCTCACTTCCGGAAAACCTTCGATCCCGTCGCGGACGTTGGCGGCGCCGAGCGCGTCGGAGGCGTTCACCGCCGGCACGTCGAGTTCCGGCAACTGGTATCCCTTCTTGCCCGGAGAGCTGATTTCGAACAGCAGCGGCTCGTTCTGCGTAATGTGGGGACGAGTTTTGCGAATCATCCGGCGAATGCCTCCGCGACCAGATCCATCTGCTCGCGCCGGCTCATTTCGGTGGCGCAGAGCAGGACGCAATCTTCAAGTTCCGGATAGAAGCGGCCCAGCGGCAGGCCGCCGACGATCTTCTTCTCGAGCAGCGCCCGGTTGACCGCCTCCGGAGGGCGTGCGCCGGCTTTCACGACGAATTCGTTGAAGAACGGTCCGCTGAATTTGAGCGGCAGCTTACCCGCCAGGTAATGCGCCTTGGCCAGGTTCTGTTCGGCCAGCTCGCGCAGGCCCTGCTTGCCGTAAACCGTCATGAACACCGTCGCCATCAGCGCGATCAGGGCTTGGTTGGTGCAGATATTCGAGGTCGCCTTTTCGCGCCGGATGTGTTGCTCGCGCGTCGCCAGCGTCAGGCAGTATGCGCGGTTGCCGCGCGAGTCCTTCGATTCGCCCACCAGGCGCCCCGGAATCTGCCGGATGTACTTCTCCTTGGTCGCGATCACGCCGGCGAACGGCCCGCCAAAGCTGGGCGGGATGGCGAACGATTGCAGCTCGCCCGCGACGATGTCCGCTTCCACCGGCGGGCGCAACAGGCCCAGGGATACGGCTTCCGAGAAGATGAACACCAGCAGCGCGCCGCGCTGGTGGGCCATCTCCGCCGCCTGTTTCACGTCTTCGATCACGCCGAAAAAGTTGGGCGACTGGACGATCACCGCCGCCGTTTGCTCGTCGAGCCGGGCGTCCAGATCCACCAGGTCCAGCGCGCCGGTTTCCGTGCGGTAGCCGAACTCGGCCACCGGCAGGCCCTGATATTTCGCGTAAGTTTCGAGCACCTGCCGGTACTCCGGGTGCAGCGCGCGCGACGCCAGGATGCGCGACCGCCCGGTGATGCGCGCGGCCATCATGGCCGCCTCGGGAACCGCGGTCGAGCCATCGTACATGGAAGCGTTGGCCACTTCCATGCCGGTCAACTGCGCCAGCATGCTCTGAAACTCGAAGATCGTCGACAGCGTGCCCTGCGAAATCTCCGGCTGGTCGGGCGTGTACGAGGTCAGGAACACGCCGCGCGAAACCACGACATCGCACAGCACCGGGCGGTAGTGGCTGTACACCCCGGCGCCGAGAAACGACGCGTACCCGTTGGCGTTCTCCGCGGCGCGGGCGCGGAAATAGTCTACCACTTCGTACTCGCTCTTGCCGGCTTCCAGGTTGAGCGGGCGGCCCAGCCTGACCTCGGGCGGCAGATGGGAAAACAGATCCTCGAGCGACGCCGCGCCGCAGGTGTCCAGCATCTGGCGCCGCTCGGATTCGGACTTTGGTAGATAGCGCATCGAAACCTAAGGGGCGCCGCAACGAGTCAGTCTTGCGCGCCCAGATACTCCTGATACTCGCCGGCGGTCAACAGTTGCCCGACCTCATCCGGCGTCGAAAGCCGGATCTTTACCAGCCACGCCGCCCCGTGCGGATCCTGATTCAGCAG
This sequence comes from Bryobacterales bacterium, assembly GCA_030693045.1. Classification (GTDB taxonomy): domain Bacteria; phylum Acidobacteriota; class Terriglobia; order Bryobacterales; family Bryobacteraceae; genus JACQZT01. The sequence continues at coordinate 6,980 of JAUYBU010000223.1, forward strand.
CTCCGGCCCGCCGGCGAGTTTCTGATTGACCTCGATCACTTCGCCGGAGACGGGCGCATAGACGTCCGACACGGCTTTCACGGACTCGACCGAACCAAGCGTCTTGCCCTTCTCGACAATGGTTCCTGCCTTGGGCATGTCGATATAGACTATGTCGCCCAGCTCACTCTGCGCGTGGTCGGTGATGCCGATAGTCCCGGTGTCACCGTCGACCATCACCCACTCGTGTTCCTTGGTGTAACGGAAGTTGTCAGGATACATTTCTATTTCGCTCGTTTGTAGAACGGGGTTGGAACCGTCACAGCTTCAACCGGCTGGTTGCGGACCACTATGTGAATGGTTTTGCCGATTTGAGCATGCTCAACCGGCAAGTAACAAAGACCGATGTTCTGGTTCAGCGTCGGCGACGGCCCGCCGCTGGTAACCCAGCCGGCCGGGGCGTCGTCGATCCGCACTTCGTAGCCGTCGCGGCCGATGCCTCGGCCCCTCATCTGAAACCCGATGAGTTTGCGGCGCGGGCCGGCCTCCTGTTGCTTCACCAGCGCGTCGCGCCCCAGAAAATCGCCCTTGTCGAACTTGACGATCCAGGCCAGGTCGGCTTCCAGCGGTGTGATCGAGGCGTCGATCTCGTGACCGTACAGCGCCATCGAGGCTTCCAACCGCAAGGTGTTTCGCGCGCCCAGACCGCACGGCTTGATGCCGAACCCGGCGCCCGCATCCAGCAGCGCCGCCCAGATGCGCGGGGCCTGATCCGGCGCGACGTAAATCTCGAATCCGTCTTCGCCGGTGTAACCGGTGCGCGCGATGCGCGCCGCCGCGCCGCTCACTTCGCCATCGGTGAAGTGATAGTAGCGGATGGGCGCCAGCGCGACGGGCGTCAGAGGCTGAAGCGTCTGGAGCGCGCAAGGCCCCTGCACCGCGATCTGCGCGTAACGCGGGCTCGCGAATTCCACCTCGGCCTGCCAGCGGTTGATCGAACGGATGTGCTCGTAGTCCTTCTCCTGGTTGGACGCGTTGACACACAGAAAGTAATGGTCGCCCGCGACTTTGTGGACCAGGATGTCGTCGACGAAACCGCCATGCTCGTACAGCAGCCCCGAGTACTGGGCCTGGCCCGTCTTGAGCCGCGCCGGCGCGTTGGTGGTCGCGTAGCTGACCAGATCCAACGCCTCGACGCCGCGGATCTCGATCTCGCCCATGTGGCTGACGTCGAACAGGCCCGCCGCGCGCCGAACGGTGTGGTGCTCGTCCATCACGCCGCTATATTGCACGGGCATGTCCCAGCCGCCGAAATCAACCATCCGCGCGCCCGATTGGCGATGGACGGCATTCAGCGGAGTGCGTTTCAAAACGGCGGGTTCACTCATGGAAACCACACTCTAACAAGCGGTCCGCAAGGCTGTCAAACGCCGGACGTGGTGTGCCATTCCAGTGCAGCGCCTCACAAGGAATGACCGCTCCCCGACGAGGCTAGGTCTGTCCCGCCTGTTCCTGGGCGCGGGCGGCCAGCAACTGCTCGAGCACCCGTTGCGCCGCGTTCTGCCCGGCGCTCTTCTTGGAAGCGCCGTCGGCAGCGCCGGCCCACGCTTTCCCCAAGCGCACCTCGACAGTGAACGTCTTGGAGTGCTCGGGTCCGTGCTCTCCCACGATGTGATAGCGCGGCTGGGGCAATCCCATGGTTTGCGCCAGTTCCTGAAGCGCGCTCTTGCAATCGTGGCCGGCGGCCTCCGGCGTGGCCTCCAACTCGGCCAGGCCGCAAAGCACGTGCCGCGCCACGAACGCCCGCGCCGCCTCCACGCCGCCGTCCAGGTACACGGCGGCAATCAGGGCTTCCATGGTGTTCGACAGCAGGTTCTTCTTGAGCCTGCCGCCGCTCATCTCCTCGCCGTGACCCAGCAGCAGATGCTGGCCCAGATTCAGCCGCTTCGCCGCCTGGTGGAGATACGCCGCGCTCACCAGGTGCGACTTCAGTTTGGACAGCTTTCCCTCGGAGAAATCGGGGTGGGCGCACAGCAGCGCCTCGCTGACCAGAAAGCCCAGGACGGAGTCGCCCAGGAATTCCAGTTGCTCGTTATCGGCGAGCGTATCCTCGCGCGCCCCGGCCCGCTCGAAAGCTCGCGACTTGTGAGTGAGGGCGCGCCGCAGCAGTTCCCGGTCCCGGAACGCGTGGCAGAGGACACCCTCGATAACTGCCGGGTCCGACTCCATGGCGCGCCCCGCGCGGTTAGTTCTTGATCTCGACTTGCCCCGGAGGGGTGGCCGGCGCGGCGGGCTTGGCGCTCTTGGCCTGAACCGCGCGCACCTTCTCGGCCTGCGCGAACTGCCGGATGGTCGCGTGCAGATCGGGCGTCGCCATCACTTTGTCCAGCACCGCGATCGCCTCGTCCGGCTTGCCCGCCAGGTTGTAAACCGCGCCTAGCCGAACCATAGTGGCCGGATCCGGCTGCGTGCCGACTTCGGTCGCCGTTTTGAGTTCGACGATCGCGACGTCGTACTTCTTGCGAACCATCGCTCCCATGCCCAGCGCCTGGTGCGCCTGCGCCGCAAAGTCCTTCTTGGCGCCGGCCCACTGTTCGTCGGTAACGTCGGCCCGCGGCTTGGGCGCCTTGTCGATGGCTTCCATCGCGCCTTTGGCCATCTTCTCGCTCCGGACCAGCTTCTCCTCGCGGTCCAGATCGTTCTCGCGCGTGCGCTGCGCCAGCGCCTCGGCGATCATCAGCATGGCCTGGTAGTTCTGTGGGTTCGCTTCCAGGGTCTGCTCGGCAGAGAGAATCATGTTCTCGGCGTCGTTCTTCTGCTGGTAGGACAACGCCTCCATCAGCAGCGCCAGTTCCTTGAATTCCGTGTCCGCGAACTTGGTCACCAGTTCTTTGGCGGCCGCGATGCGCGCGTCGGGATCCTGCGCGTTGAACATGGCCATCACCGCCTCGACCTCTTTCGGGGACTTCGGCTTGGGCTGCTTGGCGACAGGGGCTGCCGCCTGTCCGATCAACAACGAAGCCGCGCAGGCCAGACCCACAAACGCCTTTACGAAAATACCCATTTTCATCAATTGACTCCTTATTTTCCTGATACTCCTGTCAAACCCTTTTCGGCGCCCTGCCGTGCCGCGGCGGAAGCGCCATCCACGGCCAGCGCGGCCTTGTACTCCCCAGCCGCCCGTTCGCGCTCGCCGGCGGCCTCCGCCAGACGGCCGAGATAAACGTGCGTCCAGGCCTTGGTGTAGCCGTCCGGATCGCATTCCAGCGTTTTGCGGAATAACCGTTCCGCCAACTCCGGGTCCTTTTCGAGCGCCGCGATCCTAGCCAAACCATAATACGACTTTGCGTGCAACGGTTTCTCGTCCGTTTCCTTCAACGCTCGGAGATACGCCTGTTTCGCCTTCGCCAACTCGCGCCCGCCGTAGAGCTTCTCCGCCTGCTCCAGGGTCTGATGCACTCCCGCCGGCTCGGCCGCCTTCGGTTCCGGCGTCACGACCTTGGCCTTGCGCACGGCTCTGGTCTGTGCGAATCCGACGTTTTCCAGCCGCCGCTCCTCGCGTCTCAGGTCGATGGCGTTGATCATATCGAGCAGGTAGTAGCGCATCGCCTGTTCCTGCTTTTCGTAGGCCGGAAGCTGCTCGGCGAAATGCGGCGTCAGAATAAAACCGTCCTTGAGAGCCTGTTCCACCATCGCCTGGCGCCGGCTCGGATGCGCCAGACGCGCCTCGATGGCGCGTATCAGCGAGGTCGAGGCCAGCAGGACGAAATCGGACTTGTAGTGCTCTTCCAGGGCCGGCGCCGCAATCGCGTAGTCGGCCAGCGCCTTGCGTTTCATGAGCGCTTCCGACTGCCGGCCCATCATGGGGTCCGCCAGGTAGTGCAGGTAGAAGTAGCGGATGTCGTCGATCTGCGGTTCCGGCGAGGGTGTGACGACGACAAAGTAGTCGTCGGCGTAGCTGCGGCTCTGAATCTGGTTCGGCGCGCCGAGAAGATCGAGATAGATCTGAAATCGCCGGCCCAGCGCCGAGCTGCCGACGTAACGCAGATAGGCGTTGACCTCCATCACCGCGCGCGTCACCGGCTCGTGATAGCGGGCGATCGCCTGCTCGAAAGCCGGCTGCGCCCGCTTCCAGAGTTCGTCGACGCCCGCCTCCTGGTGGAACCGCACCATCAGTTTCTCGAATCCTTCCAGGCGCTGCACATCCGGCGGCAGAAGGTAGTTCTTGAATCGGAACTTGAAATCCGGCGGGCCCCCCACCGACAGCGCGAACGAGATGTACTGGCTCAGCTCCGCCGTCGCGTCCGGTTGCCGGTGGTCGCGGAAGAACCGCCGCAAGTCGCCCGCCACCGGCAGATTCCGGCTTTCCAGGTGCTTCCGGAGCGCCTGGCGCAAGGGATGATTGGCCGAAGAATCCAAGTCGGCGTCGTAGCCGGCAACCTGAATCGCCGCCAGCACGCTGAAAAGCGCCGGGCTGGCGTCCAGTTGCCCCTGCTCGGCCGCCCCGGCCGGCGTCAGGAATGCGAAAGCGAGAATGATTGCGGCGAGAGAGCGGGTCAACTTCCAGTGTAAACCGGAGACGGAGCCTAAGCCAATTGCAGGTATCACCCGCGACCGCTCCCTAACGGTCGCGGCTCAGTTACGAATGTGCGTGCTCGCGGGCTGTTACTGAGCCGCGACCGTCAGGGAGCGGTCGGGAGCGGTCGTCAGCCTTGAAACGAAGAGGCCCCGGGTCTGGGAACTCGGGGCCTCACTCAGAGGGGCTGGCGACGAGCTGGGCCTCGTCGCCGGGGATGCTATAAGTCAATGACGACTTATGGTTGCCTTTTCCAATGCACGCAGCGTTCCAGATTGAAACTGTAAAGAAATGCCATATTTAGAGATCGAGATCTCTGAAATAGGTGCGTGCAAACACCCAAGTGCGCGAAATCACTCACCCATTCCGCTGGTAAGTGATTGATTCTGCGTGCCCGCTCCTACCCTCATTCTTTGTGGAGGTGGGCCTGTTCCCCAATCCGGCACTCCGCGTGGATCGCCTGGACGGCTTTTTCCAGTCCATCCCGGCGGACCACGATGGAGATCGTCAGCTCGCTGGAGCCTTGCGCGATCGCGATAATATTGACGTTTTCGCGCGAAATCGCCATGAATATGCGACCGGCCAGCCCCTGCGTGCCCTTCATCCCCTCACCTACGACGCTCAGCAACCCGACGTTCTCGTCGACGCTGATGGGCCTGAGATAGCCGTGCGCCAACTCCAGCGACAAGGTCGATTCCAGGCACTCCAGAACGGCCGCCAGTTCGTCCTTGCGGACCAGGAAACAGAAGTTCTGCCGGTAACTCGAGCTGGAAAGCATCAGCACTTCGGCGTTGGAGGCCGAGAGCGCTTCCAGCGCGCGCGCCATGGCCTTGGTGCCGCTGAGCGCGGCGCTGGCCGGCTCGAGCGAAACCAGCGCCACGCTGGCCATCGAAGTGACCGCGCGCGGGCCGTGCTCCTGAGCGTCCAGCTTCGAGACGATCTTCGTGCCCGGTTTGTCGAGCGCGAAACTGTTCTTGCTCCAGACCGGAATCTGCCGGTCGACCAGCGGCGCCAGCGTGCGCGGGTGCAGGACCTTGGCTCCGGCGTAGGCCAACTCGGCCGCCTCGCTGTAGGTCACCTCGTCCAGCACCGCCGCCTCCGGCACCAGGCGCGGGTCGGCGGTCATAATGCCGTCCACGTCGGTCCAGATCCACAGTTCGGCGGCGTCCAGGGAGGCCGCCAGAATCGACGCCGAGAAATCCGAACCTCCGCGCCCGAGCGTGGTCGGACGCCCGTCGGCGGTCGCGCCGTTGAATCCCGTAACCACGGGCACGACGCCCGCTTCCAGCAATGGCAACAAAAGCTGGCGCGCTTTCTCCCGGGTCTGCTCCATCAACGGGCTGGCGCTTCCGAACACGGCGTCGGTCACGATCACGTCGGCCCCGCTCACCGCCACCGCCCGGACGCCCCACGCCTCCAGGTGCGCGGCCATCAGAAGCGCCGACAACCGTTCCCCGATCGCAATCGCCTCATCCACCGAACTCGGCGGCCGCACGCCCAGCATCAGCACGCCGCCGGCGATGCGCTGGAATTCCCCCACCAGGCGGTGCACGGCCTCGATCGCCGCTTCGTGCCCGTCCGGCGGCAACAGTTCGCGGCAGGCGGCCACGTGCCGCTCCCGAAGCTTCTCGATGTCCGCCTCCAGGCCCACATCATCGCCGGCCTCGGCGCGGCGGAGCGAATCCAATAGCAGATCCGTGATCTTGGACATCGCCGACACCACCACCACTACCGGCCGCGCGCCTCGCTCGCCGGCCGTGATCTGGCTCGCTACGCGGATGCGCTCGGCCGAGCCCATGCTCGTGCCGCCGAACTTCATCACCAGCAGGTTATTCAATTCGAGAGTTCCTTTCCGTTGGAAGTGCGATCGCGGATAACTTTCAGGATAGCCAGTTCGACCTGGTCCGGAGTGAGCGCGGTCGAATCCAGGTAGATTGCGTCGGGCGCCTGCAGGAGCGGCGAATCGGCGCGCCCGCGGTCGCGTTCGTCGCGTTCGTCCAACTCGCGCGCAACCTCGCCGGCGTCCGCCTCCAGCCCCTTGTCTCGCAGTTCCCGCACGCGGCGCTCGGCCCTAGCGCGCGGATCCGCGTCCAGGAAAACCTTCACCCCGGCTTCAGGGAAGACTACCGTGCCGATATCCCGGCCTTCCATGACCACCGACGATTCGGCGCCCATCGCGCGCTGCTTTGCCACCAGCGCGCGCCGCACGCCCGCCACCGACGACACCTTCGACGCCGCCTGCGACATCCGGGGCGCTCGAATCTCCTCGGATACGTCTTCGCCGTTCAGCAGCAGGCGCGAGCTGCCGGATTCAAATTGGATCTCGGCTGCCGCGGCCAATTGCTCCAGCCGCAACCCGTCGGTAAGGTCCACGCCCAACCGGCTCGCCCACAACGCCACCGCGCGATACATGGCGCCCGTGTCGATGTAGATGCAGCCCAGCTTTTCGGCCACCCGGCGCGCGATGGTGCTCTTGCCCGCCCCGCTCGGCCCGTCGATGGCCACCACGATTCTCTTGGTCATGATTCGGACCCACTACACTGGAAGAGAGGTCCCAGATGAGCCCCGCCGAATTCGACAAGCTCGTCGAGAAGGCCATCCGCGCCATTCCGCCCCGGTTTCGCCGCCGGCTCCACAACGTCGTCTTCCTGGTCGAGCGCGAGCCGCCCCGGCCGGGGCTGCTGGGACTCTATCACGGCCGGCCGCTGGCCTACCGCAGCGTCAGCGACAGTTTCCATCTGCCCGACCACATCACCATCTTCCAGGGACCTCACGAGCGCCTGGCGTCAAGCCCCGCGCACCTCGAACAAATGCTCGAAGAAACAGTATGGCACGAGGTGGCGCACTATTTCGGCATGGACGAGCCGCAGGTGCGTTCGGCCGAGCGCCGCCGCCGGCTGGCCACCCGCCGCCGCGAACTCCCCTGACCCAGTACCCGTGGCGCGGTCTGCCGTTACAATAGTTGAGATGAGAGTTCTTCTGATGCTGATGACTGGCGGGGCACTTTGGGCTCAGGCGCCCGCCACCCCGGCCAAGCCGGCCGCTTCCGCCGACCCGGTTGTGTTCACCGCCGGCTCGACCAAAATGACCAGATCCGAGTTCGACGCGCTGGTGAAAAACCTGCCCGACAGCATCCGCGGGCAGATCGGCGGAGACACGCCCGAAGCCCGCCGCCGCTTCGCCGAACAGTTCGGTGAGGTGATCCTGTTCGCCAACGAGGCCAGGAAGCGCGGGCTCGACTCCACGCCCTCGGCCAAGGTCCAGGTGTTCCTCCAGGAGCAGAGCCTATTGGCTGGCCTGCTTTACCAACAGATGTTGGCGGCCAGCAAGCTCACCGAGGAGGCGTCCAAGGCCTGGTTCGATGCGCACAAGGCCGACTACGAACAGGCCAAGGCCCGCCACATCCTGATCCGCTTTAAAGGCTCGCCCGTGGCGGTCAAGCCCAATCAGCCGGACCTCGGCGAAGAGGAGGCTCTCGCCAAGACCAAGGCCATCCGGGAACGCCTGGTCAAGGGCGAGGAGTTCGCCGCCGTCGCCAAGGCGGAATCCGACGACACCGGCAGCGGCGCACAGGGCGGCGACCTCGGCGTCTTCGGCCACGGACGCATGGTGCCGGTGTTCGAGGAGGCTGCTTTCAAGCTTCCCATCGGCGAGGTCGGCCAGCCGGTCAAGAGCCAGTTTGGCTGGCACCTCATCCAGGTGCAGGAGCGCACGGTCAGGAATTTCACTGAGGTGAAGGCCGATATCGACAAGCGGCTTCAGACCGAGAACGCGCAGAAGGCCATGCAGGCGTTCAAGAGTTCGACCAAGCCGGTACTCGACGAAGCCTACTTCGGCCAGCCCGCCCCCGCCGCCCCGCCGGCCCAGCCCCCCAAGTAGAACTCAAACGGGGCTGGGGACACTCCGGGCTGATCTTACGGAAACCGTCGCCTAACCCCGGGGCACAGGCGTGTCCCCCAAACGGGGCTGGGGACACTCCGGGCTGATCTTACGGAAACCGTCGC
>JAUYBU010000383.1 GCA_030693045.1 Bryobacterales bacterium
TCGCGGATGATGCGCAGGTTGGCGGTGTTCTGCACGCCCAGGCCGCTGCCGATGGGCGCCGCCAGGGGCATCACCGCCGCCGCGCCGGCGTCGACCAGTTTCCTGGCGTTCACCAGGTCGTCGTTGGTGTAGGGCAGCACCACGAAGCCCTCTTTCACTAGCACGCGGGTGGCCTCGAGCAGCCCTTCGTTGTCCGGGAAAAGGGTTTTCTCGTCGCCGATGACTTCCAGCTTCACCCAGTTCGACAACCCAACTTCACGCCCCAGGCGCGCCGTGCGGATGGCTTCGTCGGCGGAGTAGCAGCCGGCCGTGTTCGGAAGCAGGAAGTACTTCGTGCGATCGACGTAATCGAGCAGCGATTCCTTGGTACGGTCCGTCAGATTCACCCGCCGCACGGCCACCGTCACAACTTCGCAGCCGGAGGCCTCGTGACAGCGGACCATTTCCTCGAAACTCCGGTACTTCCCCGTGCCGACAAACAACCGGGAGCGAAACTCGCGCCCGGCGATCACAAGCGTGTCCGCCATGCCTCCATTGTAGCGACAGCCGCCGCTGCCGTGAGGCGAGCCCGCAAGATGCTCCTTGCATCGGACCGCGCGGTGTGATAACTCTTTACCCTGGTAGGCTTATGAACCATCTCGGACACCATCGTCTCTCTCTTTGCGCCGTTGCCGGCGCCCTGCTGCTCATGGCCTCTTGTGGTAGCAAGGGTCCCGAGCCGCCCAAACCGGGGTCGCCCGCCTTCGTTTGGGCCGTTGCCCAGGACTCCTACAAGGCCGGCGATTATCTCAAAACCAACGAAAACCTCGACCAACTGCTTGGCGGCAAGAGCGATTTCGTCGCGCGCGCCGCTCCCGTGAAACTGGTTCTGGGCGCGGGTCTGGCCCAGGGCTACATCGAAATGGCCGACAAGTTCGAAACCGGAACCAAGGCCACGCGTTCGAATCCGGCCGTTTTTCGAAAGCAAATGGCGGAATACCGGAGGCAGGCGCGGGCTGTCGCCATGCAGGTCGTCGAGGCCGCCCATCAGCATATGAACAACTGGAAGGACCCGAACGTCACCTTCGTTTTTCCATTTCCGGCCGGGAGCGCCGAGGAAGCGGCCGGGCTCTCGAAAGTGACATCGGGCCTGCAACTGCCGGCCTCCGAAGTGGACAAGATGGCGCGGCAGATGCTCCAGCGGGGCGTGGTCCGGGTGGCCAGCCGCGTCGCCGGATTTCCCAAAGACACCGAGAAAGCGCGCGCCGCCTTCAAGCCGGAAGACACTCAACTGCCGCGCGAGCAGTTCGTGCTGGCATTAGTGAACACGCTCTACGAGATCTCCGGCCTGTTCGGCCAGAAAAAGATGAACGAACCCGACCGGCTGAAGATGTTCTACCAAGTGGCGCTGGCGGGGTTGGAAACGCTGCCTCCGTCCAAAGAGAAGAAAGACCTGACCGACAAGATCCAAAAGGCGCTTAAGACCGTCTAGCCGCTGGCGCTACACCCTGTAGGTGTCGGCTTTCCAGTTCTTCACCGCTCGCTTGATTTGGTCTTCCGACAGGTTCTCGGCGGCCGCTTTCCCGGCCAGCTCGACGAACTCGGCGTCGGGTGCGAAGCGGAGTCCAATGATCTGGCGGATCGTGAGCCTTGGATCGAGCAGCTTCCCGGTCAGAACGAAGTGACGCAGATTTTCTTCCGCGCGAATGGCCCGGTCCTGCGCCATCAGCGCGAACATCCGGGCGAAGAAGGAGAGGATCAGCGTCGAAACGGCAAGCACCACAATCAGCGAGGCGCTGTAGAGACGCTGGTGATCTCCGGCCGATTTGTAGAGGTTGACCACGGAACCGATGAGCGTCAGCAACAGCATCCCAAACAGGACGCCGTGGAACATCGGGACGAAACGCCGGTGGCTGGCATAATCTTGTGTTGGCATAGGACCTAATTCCAGTTTAACCCCAGATAGGGACAGAGGCACCCTCAAAAGAGAGAGAGGTATACCCTGCGCCAAAGAGGGTGCCTCTGTCCCTATCGTCTGATAAGATCGGGGTAGCTTTATGAGCACCTCTGCTGGCGGCAAGTTTCAGGATCACTACAGTGTCTTGGGCGTCGAACCCAAATCGGACTCCGAGGTCATTCACCGGGCCTACAGCGCGCTGGCGGCGAGGTTCCACCCGGACAATGAACTGACCCGCGACAAGGCCAGATTCGCGGCCGTCACGCTGGCCTATGAGGTTCTGTCGGACCCCGAGGCCCGCGCAGTGTTCGATGCGATTCGACGCAGCCCGGGACACGAATCCGCCCCGCAATTTGGTGGAACGAAGTTCTTTGACGCGATCGTCAGCGAGGCCGCCCGGCGCATGGTAATCCTGTGCGTCCTCTACGATCGCCGCCAGCAGAAACCATTCACGCCCAGTCTCGCCGTGCGCCAGCTCGAGGTCATGCTGACGGTGTCGCTGGAAGAGATGAACTTCACGCTCTGGTACCTGAAGCAAAGGGGTTTGGTGAAGGCCGACGATACCAGCAGCCTGCTCATCACGGTCGAAGGGATGGATTACCTCGAGAAGAACCTGCCGTCCATCGACACCATCCTCCCGTTCCTGAAACCAGCGGGCCGACAGCAACCGTAAGGCGCAAAGAAACCGCCGGGCAAGCTGAAGCACGCCCCACCTCACAATTGCGCGGGGGGCGGCGTCCAATCCTTCGGCAGGTGCGCCAGCCGCCGCAAGAAATTCATGAAGATCTCCGGGCCGGGCAATTTCGGCTGCTCATCGCCGGCGTGTTCGGCCGCCCACTCCAGCGCCAGGACCAGCGGAAGATGGCGCCACCTGTCCTCGCCCACGCCATTGGAGAAACGGTACAGAACCAGCGAGGGCTTCGCGGGCAGCGGGACCATCTCGACGTCTGCAACGGTCAGGTTGGCGCAGAGCTCCGGCGGGCTCGTCACCAGGTACTCGCGGCAAGACATGGGACGCGCGGGATGGATCGAACAAGATTCGTCCTCGAGAAAGGGGCAGGCGACTCCCGCGCGAAAGAAGTCCCTCGCGATCTCAAATCTCTCGGTGGGCGTGTGCCTGGCCATCGCGCGGAACTTCGCGATCAGGCCAAGTTCTTCCAGTCGCGCCACGGCGGCGCGGAAACGCCCGGCGACATGCGCGCCGCGCGCCGGGGGCATCGCATCCACCAGCGCCGCCAGGTACCGCGCCTCCATCTCGCTGATCGGGACCATCTGGCGGCAGCAGGCGCCGCAGCCGGGGCCGCACGAAATCACCTTGCCCTGTTCCCGCACCTGCTCTTCGCCCACCGCCACCACCGCGCTGGCGAGGTTGTGCAACACCGGCAGAAGGTCGACCACGCGCACCGGGCCGGCCGGAACGCGCGCCGACGCTTCAATCTCGCGATCCTCCAACGTCAGGCCGAATTTCACCACCGCACAGTCGGGCTCGCTCATCCGAACCTCAATCCTGGTCCATCCACGGGCATGAGAGTATCCTACGGCGCGCACGGCTCAAACACAAGCGCGGCGCGTTTTCGAGCGATCTTTTCGCTATACTGCGCTTCAGGACCCGGAGGCGTTCTTGTCATTCCAATTCACTGGCTGCGAACTTCCCAGGGCCGGAGCCGCGAGCCGAACGCACCCGGCCAGCCCAACCGGGGCCCATCCGTGCGAGGTTAGCCGGTGAAGCCCGCGCGTCTCCCGTTGCCGGTGTTGCTGCTGGCCGCCGCAAGCTGTTCGAGGGCGCCCGACATCTACGCTCCGCCAATCGAGCGCAGACCCATCGAAGGCGCGGCGCCGGACCTGGAGGAGTTCATCCGGATGCGGGCGCCGCGCGCCGGCCAGCACCTGGTCCGGGATTTCCTGAGCGCGCCGGCGGGCCAGGTCTATCGCTGGACCAACCAGCAGCCGACCCTGCGCTTCCATCTGCGCCGCTCCGCCGGTCGCCGCCTGCGTTTTGATTTCGTCATCGCCGACGCGACATTCAAAGAGACCGGGCCGGTCACCATCGTCTTCAAGGTGAACGGCCGGCTGCTCGACACGGTGCGCTACGACGCGCCCGGCGAGAAGAGATTCGAGAAGGCGGTCCCCGCCGATTGGCTGGCCGCCGATCCGGCCATCGTCTCGGCCGAGATCGACAAAGTCTGGGTCTCGAAGACAGACGGCGCGCGCCTGGGCGTGATGTTGCTTGGCGCGGGATTCGTGCCCTAATGGCGCAGTTTTTCTACATCCTGGCGGGCGCGGCCTTCACCGTGCTGTGTTGTCTGGCGCTGGGGCGGCTGGTGATGGACCGGCTTTCGCTCAACCTGTCCGGCGCCGAGCGTCTGCTGCTGTCGTTTCCCATCGGCGCCGCGTGCCTGCACCTGATCGTGTTCCTGCTGGCCTCGGCGGGCCAGGCGCGCAAAGGCGTCTTCGTCGGTGTCGGAGCCGTGATCTTCGCCGCGGCCTGGCGCTTTCGGCGCAACGCGCTTTCCGGCGTTGCGGTTGCCCCCTTGCCCCGCATTTGGAAAGCGGCCTTCCTGGCGCTGTTCACGGTTTTCGGCGTGGTCTACCTGGTCAACGCGCTGGCCCCGGAACACAGCCCCGACGGCGTCACGTATCACCTCGGCCTGGTCGCCCGCTATGCGCGCGATCGCGGGTTCCGCCGCATCACGACCAACATGTACGCCAACCTCTCGCAGGGCGTCGAGATGCTGTACCTGGTGGCGTTCTCGGTGGGGCGGCACTCGGCCGCGGCGCTGACGCACCTGGCGTTTCTGGTCTGGTTGCCGCTGGCCATGCTCACCTGGGCGCGGCGCGAGGGATTCCCCATCGCCGGCGCGGCGGCCGCGCTGTTCGTTTTCCTGAGCCCGGTGGCGGGCCGCGACGGCACTGCCGCCTATAACGATGTCGCCGTGGCGGCCATTCTGTTCGCCGTCTTCTGGCTGGTCGAACTCTGGCGCGCCCGCCAGGACGATGGGCTGCTGGCGCTCGCCGGACTGATGGCGGGCTTTGCCTACGCGGCCAAGTACACGGCGTTTCCGGCCCTGCCCTACGCGCTCGGTTGCGTGGCGTGGCGGTTGCGGGGCGAGCGGCGCCGGATGGCGCGCGCGGCCCTGATTGTGGGCCTTTGCTCGCTCGCCATGATGACGCCGTGGCTGGCGAAGAACGCTTTGTGGATTGGAAATCCCTTTTCGCCGTTCTTGAACGCGTGGTTCCCCAACCCGCACATCCACGTTTCGTTCGAACAGCAATACGCCGCTTACATGCGGGCCTTCGGCGACGTCAAGGACTGGCGGGCCATCCCGCTCGAGGTGACCCTCGGCGGCCAGGCGCTGGGGGGCGTAGTCGGGCCGTTGTTCCTGCTGGCGCCGGTGGCGCTGCTGGCCCTGCGCACCCCGGCCGGACGGCGCCTTCTGCTGGCGGCGGCGGTGTTCGGCATGGTCTATCCCGCCAACATCGGGACTCGATTTCTGATCCCGATCCTGCCGTTTGTGGCTCTGGCCCTGGCCATGGCGGTACGGAACACGCGCGGCGCGCTGGGGGCGCTGGTTGTGTTTCATGCGCTGCTGTCGTGGCCCGATCTGGTGGGCCAGTACTGCGATCCGGCGGCCTGGCGGATAACGGAAATTCCGCTCCAGGCCGCGCTCCGCATGGAACCCGAAGATCAGTTCCTTACGCGCAAGGTGAACGCGTATCCAATTGCGCGGATCATCGAGAAAGTTGTGCCGCCCCAGGCGATGGTGTTCGCGTTCTCCCCGGTGGCCGAAGCCTACACCACGCGCGCTGTGCCGGTCCTGTATCAATCCGCGTGGGGAGAAGCGCTGGGCGATGTTTTCTACTCGGCCCTGTTCCCCGACCTCGCCGCGAAGGAATCGCTGCGCTTTCGCTTTGCGCCGCGGCCGGCGCGGAAGATCCGCGTGTCGCAGACGGCCGCCGGCACGGACATTTGGAGCATCACCGAACTGCGTGTCTTTCGCGCCGGCACGGAATTGGCGCG
>JAUYBU010000323.1 GCA_030693045.1 Bryobacterales bacterium
TTCGCCAGCAAAATCCCGGCGCCCACGAGAACGATTTCCGACTGCTTGTCCGAGGCCTTGCCCGCATCCGCTCCCGCTTTGAAAAACTCATCAGCGGCAGCAAAAGTGAAAAATAGGCTCGGATTGGCCAGATTATGAACGGCTCACAGGCGCACGATTTCGCCCTTCTCGGCGGCGTCGCGGGCGCCCAGGACGATCTCGTTGGTGCGATAGATGTCGGCCAGCGTCAAAGTTGGGGCGGACCCGTTATAGGCGTACTGTAGGTACTGGAAAAAAACAGACCCCTGAGGCGGCAGGTCGCGGATGGTCTCCGGCTTCCGGGTACCCGACATCAGCGTTACACCCGTGCCGGCCTGGTACTCGGCAACGCCTTTGGTTCCGGCCAGCCGCAGGCGGTCGTCGCCGTGCGTGGGAGCGGTCCGAGGCCGCAGATAGTCCATCCGCAGCGTGCCGATCCCGGAATTGTCCAGCTTGAACAGCGACCCGGTCACGTTTTCCATATCGCCGATCTCGGGGAAGGCGATGCGGGTCTGAAAGGAAGCCACGGCCCTCATCTCACGCCCGCTGGTGAAGCGCATGAGATCGATCATGTGGATGCCGATCCAGGGAATGGTGCCGCCGTAGGTCTTGCGAGAGCGCATCCAGGCCGGGCGCTCGCCGGCCTGGTAGGATTTTTGCGCCGCAATTTGCGCCACCTCGCCGATTTCGCCCGAATCGACGATCTTCTTGAGCGCGAGGTAGGAGGGATCGTAGCGCATCGGCAGCAGCATGCCGAGTTTGATACCGCTTGCCGACACCGCCTTCTTCACCCGGTCCAGGTCCCGCCACTCGACGGCCAGCGGTTTCTCGGCAATCACGTTCAGCTTGCGCGCGACGCATGCCAGGATCGCCTCGGCGCGCTCGCCGTTGGGATTGCACACCGCGACCAGGTCGAGTTTCTCGGCGTCCAGCATGCGGCGGTAGTCGGTGTATTGCCTGGCCTTGGCCATGCGCGGATTCTTCACCGCGCGCGCGGTCACTTTGGGATCCGGGTCGAAAACCGCAACCACGTCCAGATCGGGCAACTGCTGCAACCGGCTGGTGATCTCGCCGGCGTGGCCGTCGAAACCCAGAATGGCGATTCGCACGGTCCCCGGCAGCCGCAGCGGTTCGACGGACGCCGCCACGGCCGCGCTCCCGGCGCCGGCGATCCATCCGCGCCGGGTCATTGCGTGAGTTTTGGAAATCATGGTTGCCTCTCAGTATACAGCCCGGAACCGGCGCGATTCCGCATACAGCCCGGAACCGGCCCGATTCCGCATACAGCCCGGAAGCGGCGCGCTTCCGCTATCGTGGAACTGTGGAGTTCCTGCTTGACGCCGTCGAAGCGCGCGTTCTGGGCGCGCTGATTGAAAAAGACCTGACTACTCCGGAATACTACCCGCTCTCGCTCAACGCGCTCACCAACGCGTGCAACCAGAAGACCAACCGCGAACCGGTGACCAGCTACGACGACGCGACCGTGGCCGCGGCCATCGAGCGTCTGCGCACCGAGCGCTTGGCCGCGGCGGTCACAGGCGCCGGCAGCCGCGTCGAAAAATACGCGCACCGGCTGGCGGACTATTTCAATTTCAGCGCGCGGGAGTTGGCCGTCCTCGCCTTGCTGCTATTGCGTGGCCCGCAAACGCCGGGCGAATTGCGACAGCGGGCCGACCGCATGCACTCTTTCGACGACCTGGAAGCCGTCGAGGCGACGCTGAACCGGCTGATCGAGCGCGATCCCGATCCGCTGGTGACGCGGCTGCCGCGCGCGCCGGGCACCAAGGAAGTCCGCTACGCGCACCTGTTCTCGGGCGGCGTCTTCCCGGCCGAATCCGCGCCCGCGTCCGCGGCGGCGCCGGATCGCGTTGCCAGCCTGACAGCCGAAGTCGCCGCGCTGCGCCAGGAATTGGCGCAACTGAGGCAGGAATTCTCGGACTTCCGCCGCCAGTTCGAATCCTAGAAGGAAGCGCGTGCACACGTGTGCACGAACGTGGTGCGTTGCCGGCGGCACTCGGGCCCAATTATCGGAAAGACCGGCGTGGCCGCCGTGCCGGGCCCGAGTTCTTACAACCACCAGCGCCACGGCGCGCTTTTGTTTTTCCAGGAAGTGTGAGACCCTGAAAGAAGTGGCGGTCCGTTTGGACGGGATCGCCAGAGAGGAAAGGACAAGCTGATGGCTGCCCAGAGACATTTCGCCTGTTTCCTTTTCCCGGAAACCGTCGTCCGCGACGACGGCGCCGGTTACGGCGTTGAACTCGCTACCGCGCAGGGCATGGCGCTCGAAATCACCCTCGGCATTACGCGCATCCAGGAGCAGGAGAGCCTGGACGTGTCCGTCTGGGGGTCGGTGGACGGTTCGAATTGGGGCGCGAAACCCCTGTCCGCATTCCCGCAGAAGTTCTATTGCGCCACTTACCCCGTCATGCTGGATCTGAGCGCCCATCCCGAGGTCCGATTCCTTCGTGTGGAGTGGAAAATGAACCGCTGGGGCCGCGGCGATCCGAAACCGCTGTTCGGCTTCTACGTCTTCGCGGAGCAGACGGCGGACGTCTTCGCCGCGCACGGCGGTTAATGTTCAAGTGCCCCGGGGACGCTCCGCGGTAATCTCACGCAAGCCATCGCCTGAGTAACCCTCGGGCGTGTCCCCCGGGTTGTTTTACACGTTCTCGGCGAACGGCACTTGCCGCCTGGAACGGTTGCTTCATGACGGATACTTGACGCCTATTCCCGATTTGTTCCGCTGCGGCTATAATCGAAGTAGAGATGGTGCGGTCTGGCGGCCCGAGGGAGGTTCCATGCGCAAAGCCCTATTTGGTTTCCTGAGCCTGGCGGTGATTGTGTGTTCGGCCGCGGCGCCGGCGCCGAAGAAGCGAGTTGCGGTGTTGAATTTCGAATACGGCACGGTGTCATCGAGCGTGGCGTCGATTTTCGGCACCAACATGGACGTCGGCAAGGGCATCGCCGACATCCTGGTCGGCCGGCTGGTGGAAGGCGGCGTATTCGGCGTTTTCGAGCGCAAGTCCATCGACAAGATCATGTCCGAGCAGAACCTATCCAACAGCGACCGCGCGGACCCGATGACGGCATCCAAGATTGGGCGCCTGCTGGGCGTGGACGCGATCGTCATCGGCAGCATCACGCAGTTCGGCCGCGACGACCGCACCACCAACATCGGCGGCGGCGTGATGGGCGGCATCACGCGCCGCTACGGGCTGGGCGGCGTCGGCAAGCGCGAATCCAAGGCGCTGGTGGGGATCTCGGCGCGCATGATCGACGCCTCGTCGGGAGAGATTCTGGCCACCGCCAACGCGGTGGGCGAGTCCAGCCGCTCGGGGGCCACGATGCTGGGATCGGGCGGCAGCACGGGGGCCGCGGCGGGCGGGCTGATCGACATGAACAGCAAGAATTTCGGCGCCACCCTGCTGGGCGAGGCGGTGAACAAGGCGGTCACCGAGCTGGCCAGGCAAGTCGAGAGCAACGCCGCGCGGCTGCCCACCCGCGTGGTGGTGGTCGAGGGCCTGGTGGCCGACGTCTCGGGCGCGTCGCTGGTGCTGAACGTGGGCACGCGCGCAGGCCTGAAAGTCGGCGACCGGCTGGAGGTGAAGCGCCCCATTCGCGAGATCCGCGACCCGGCCAGCGGCAAGGTGATCCGCCGCATCGAGGACAAGCTCGGCGTGCTGGTTATCACCGAGGCCGATGAGGGGTCGGCGGTGGGCGCCTACAGCGGGACCGGACAGCCGAAAGTCGGCGACGCAGTCAAGACAATTCAATAAGAGGGGAATCCGCGATGGCCTTAAACGTCGGCGAAGTTGTTGGCGATTACCAGGTAGTCGGCATTCTTGGCGCCGGCGGGATGGGCAAGGTCTACAAGGTCCGCAACACGATTTCGGATCGCGTCGAGGCCCTGAAGATCCTGCTGCCGAACCTGGAGGCCGACCCGGAGTTGGCGGACCGTTTCCTGCGGGAGATCAAGGTTCAGGCCAGCCTGGACCATCCCAACATCGCCGCCCTCCACACGGCCCAGCGCGTGGGCAACCAGTTGCTCATGTTCATGGAGTTCGTGGAAGGCGAATCGCTCGAGTCGGTGTTGCAGCGGGGCCCGCTTCCGGCCGCCTACGGCGTCGGCTACATCAGCCAGGTGGCCGCGGCGCTGGCCTATGCGCACGCGCGGGGCGTCATTCACCGGGACATTAAGCCGGCCAACATGATGCTGACGCCCGACGGCACGGTGAAGCTGATGGACTTCGGCATCGCCAAGGCGGCGGCCGACCGGAGTCTGACCCAAGCCGGGCACACCGTGGGTTCGCTCTATTACATGTCGCCGGAGCAGATCAACGGCGCCCAGAACCTGGACGCGCGCAGCGATCTCTATTCGCTCGGCGTGGCGCTGTACGAGCTGGTCACCGGACGGCGTCCGTTCCAGGGCGAGAGCGACTACTCGATCATGGCCGCGCACCTGCAATCGAACCCGGTGCCGCCGATTCAGATCGACCCCAGCCTGCCGGCGCCGCTCAACCAGATCATCCTGACGGCCATTGCAAAAGACCCGGCGCAGCGGTTCCAGTCGGCGGACGCCTTTCGCGCGGCCCTGGAAAGCGTGCAAGGCCAGATGGGCAGCTATGCGCCCGCGCCGGCCTATGCTTCGCCGCCTGCCGAGCCGGCCCGGCAGGGGTCCAGCCGGCGGTTGCTCTACATGATCGCCGGTTCGCTGGCGACCATCGCCGTCTTGATTGTAGCGGCGACGCAGATACCGAAGTGGCGCGCGGCGCGCGCGGGCAGCGAGCAGGCCCCGGCCGCGGTGACCGCCCCGGTTGCGACT
>JAUYBU010000326.1 GCA_030693045.1 Bryobacterales bacterium
CCAATTATAAGGCATACATTCAAGCAATGCAAGAGGAAAGTGATCTATTTAGTGGCTACATTTGTCAGGCCAAATCAGAGCCAAGCGATAGAGGGGATTGGAGTTGACCTACTTCACAGCCTGGAACTTCGGGCTATACACTCGGAGATCTTCCGCCGGACGGGCTCGGCGGCACGGATTACCGCGACCGGCTGGGCGTCTCGCTCGACGAAAATCTCAGCTCCAGTCTGGACGCGTTGCAGAACGGCCCGGACGTCCCTGGCCAGATCCGTCTCGCCGATGTGCCGCACGCGCGACCCCATACCAGCGATCACAGCTCTTCCGTGGCCTCCGCGTTGCGGGTTACTCACTTCAGGAAGATCTTGATCGGCGGCGCGTCGCGCGCGCGGCAGTCTCACTGCGTACTGCTATCCCAGTTATCGGCCAGCCAGGAACTGAGGGCTTCCAGACGCCCGCCAACCGGGGTGTAACAGATCTGTTGCGCTTCCCAGGCCAGCGCGCGGGCCCGGAAGGGGTCGCCGTCGGTAATCGCCTGCCGGGCCGCCTGCCGCAAGCGCCAGGCATTCGCCACCAGGCCCATCAGCGTCTTCAGATCGACGCCGCAGCGCGAGCACTCGAGGGTTCCCCGGAAGCGGGCCTGGCAAACCGGACACATCAGCTTCCCTCCACGAAAAAGAGCAGCTCCCGGAGAGATTTCACCGCCTCGGCGAGCGCCTTCGAGTCGTGACGGGCGACGGCCGATTCGATGGTGGCGTGCAGCGCGACGGCTTCTTCCTTGTCTTCGGCGTGCATCCGGTCGAGCAGCGGGCGCGAGCGCTGGATCAGCTCGACCGCCTCGCGGCGGGTTTCCACCCAACCCGAATCCATCGGAATGATCTTGCCGTTGACCCGCTGGGCCTCAATCACGTCCGCTTCGAGGTCCGGGACTTCCGCGTCCTCGGCCGTCTCTTCCGCCTCTTCCTCCAGCTCGGCGGGAAAGGCTTCGCGCGAAGCGTAGAGTTCCTGAATGCGCTTCCGGGCGGCCGCGATCTCGAACTCGCTCTTGGCCTGCAGCGCGTTGGAAATGGTGATGTGCTTGGATTTGCCGGTGCGCTTTTCGATCGCCGATACGTGCAGTATGCCGTCCAGATCGAGGCTCATGCGGCACATCACCTCGTTGGGATCCTCGGTCGGCGTCAGCTTCGAGACGTGAAAGTCGCCCAGCAGGATGTTCTTGAGCGCATCCTCGTCGTCGCCCTGAAAGATGTGGATGTCCACCTCGGTCTGGCCGGGGAAGGAGGTGTAGTAACTCTCGGCGCGGGTCACCGGCAGGGGCGTATTGCGGCGGATGATGGGGTGGTAGCAATACGAATACGGCATCCCGCCCCGCTCTCCCAAATAGGACGGGCCGAACGAATACGGCGACACGTCCACCAGCACGCGCTCGACGTCGTGCCCGGCCAGGCGCGAGGCCAGCACTCCGGCGCCCAGCGCCACGCACAGATCGGGATGCACGTCCTGGCGCGGTTCCACTCCCGTGCGCTCCCGCAGCAGGCGCGCAATCAGGGGCGTGCGGGTGGAGCCGCCGACCAGCAGGATGGCATCCAGGTCGCCCGGCTTCATGCCAGCGTCTTGCAGCGCCTTGGACACGCTGTCCAGCGTGGATTCGGCCAGCGGCAGGATCATTTTTTCGTAATCCGGGAGCGACAGTTCCAGATCCAGGTGCAGCGGCTTGCCGTTCTGGGTGACCAGCGCTTCCTCGCGCACCCGGGCATGCGGCTCGAAACTGAGCTTCTTCTTAGCGGCCTCGGCGGCCCACCACAAGCGCGCCTGCGCGGCGCGATGCCCGTCGCGCAACCAGATGCCGTGGCGTTTGTGAAACTCGCCCTCCAGGCGCTCCAGCAGCAGATCGTCGAAGTCGTCGCCGCCCAGGTGATTGTTGCCGTGGCTGGCCAGCACCTCGGTGACGTCGCCCTCCATGGTGACGATGGAGACGTCGAAGGTTCCGCCGCCCAGATCGTAGATCATGACTGTGTGCCGCGCGCCATCGCCGAAGCCGAAGGCCAGGCTGGCGGCGGTCGGCTCGTTGAGGATGCGGACCACTTCCAGTCCCGCCATGGCCCCGGCTTCCCGCGTGGCGTTGCGCTGGGCGTCGGAGAAAAACGCGGGCACGGTGATGACCGCCCGTTCGACCGGCTGCCCCAGCTCGCGGCGCGCCCACTCGGCCAGCTCGCGCAGAATCAGCGCCGAGATCTCCTGCGGCGAAAACGTCTTCTCGCCCAGCGAAACGGTCTCCGAGCTGCCCATCTTGCGCTTGATGCTGCGCACCGTGCGCTCCGGGTAGACCAACTGCTGGTTGCGCGCCGATTCGCCCACCAGCAGCTCGCCGCCGGGCGAGATGCCGACGCAGGAAGGCAGCATCCGGCTCGGGCCGGGTCCCAGCACGCGCACCTGGCCGTCGTGAAAAGCCGCCACTTCCGAATTCGTCGTACCCAGGTCGATTCCAACCACCAGATCACTCATTTATGGCCTCATTCCGCGGACGCTGCGCCACCCGGACCTGCGCCGGGCGGTACACCTCGCCGTTCCATTCATAACCCGCTCTGTATACCGACAACACCGTTCCATCGGCGGCGTCGTTGGTTTCTTCCACATCCACCGCGCTCATCAGCCGCGGATCGAAAGCCAGACCCTGGCACTCGATCGGCCGCACGTGGTACCGGTCGAGCAGGTCGTCGAGAGAATCCAGGCTCAGGCGGTAGCCCTTCTCCAGAGCGCGAACGATCTCGACGAATTGTTGCGTCCCTTGCCAGCGCCGGCGGAAGATACGGTCCCAGAAAGCGGGCCGCGGATCCTCGATGGCGCGCACCGAATCGACGCCGCGCAACATCCGCTCGCGCAAATCCAGAAGCGCGTCGAGCACTTCCTTCCGGCTGCGGCTTTCGGCCTCGCGCGCCAGCGTCTCGCTCATTTGCTTGAACGCCCGGCCCTGCAGCTTGACTTCCTGGGTCAGCGCCGTCACGGCGGCCCACATGGCATACCAATCCGCCGGAGGGTCGCCGGCGGCGGTTTCCACGCCGTCGAGAATCTCGCTGGGGATACCCCGCGGCGGTTCTTCCTGTGCCAGGGTTGTGTCCAGCCACTCCTCAAAGCGGCGCAGAATGTCGTCCCGGCCGGTCAAGTTCTGGTCTCCTTCAACACGGCCAGCCATGGGCCGGGCCCGGTGAACCGGCGCTCGTCTGCCCCGCTTTCCAACAGCGAAACCAGCGGCTGCGCCGGATCCGCGGCCAGGAGCAAACGCCGGGCGCGCCGCTGCGGATCGCGCAGCTCCTCGTAGGCGTCGCGCACGCGCTCGAACTCGCGCGGCGAGCGGTCCGGCGGATGCTCCTTCACCTTTCGCAGATAGGCGGCCCGGATCTCTTCGTCTCCGGCCTCGAGTCCGATTCCAAGAATCTGTCGCGGGTCATCCTGGGTCATTGCGGCTCCTCTCAAAACGGAACATCGTCGTTGTTAAACACGCCGCCCCGCCGCTTCCCGCGTTTCGGTTTGAGCGCCTCGCCCAGCACCTCGGCCATGGCTCGAGCGACCACTTCCGGAGGAAATTCGTCCAGCATGTCCTCCAATCCGGGGGGCAAACCCGTCCGCGTCGCGCGGCACAGCGGACAGTCGCAGTCGTCAGGGTCGATCCGTCTGGGCCTGGACTTGGGATACGCCGGCCGCTCCTTTTCCTCCTGGATGACGCCGCTGGTCTGGTTGGCGTTCATGGCGACTTTGCCGACCTCGGGATCGTCCAACCAGTCCAGGTCCGCTTCCCGCCACTCGCCGATCTTCGCCAACAGGTCCGCATCGCGCTGCCGCCGCGCCAACTCCGAAGCGGCCCCGATGCACTGGTCCCGGCGCTCCTCCTCCCACGAGGGCAAAGCGCGGGCGCGCAGGAACAGGAATCGCGCCTGAGCTCCGGCAGCGCCCGCCAGGCCGGCCGTGGAAACCGCGTAAGCCAGGCGCAAATTGCGGGCCCGCAGCGCGGCTTCGCCGAGCGCCCCGAGCCCCGGCGGGTCGGGCGCAGGGCCACTGCGGGACAGCTCCTTGGAAAGGTGAGCGGCAAGCGGTTTGGGTATGTCCAGAGGCACGCCCATGTCCTCGCCCAGGGCGCAGGCGCGGCTCACGGCGGCCACCGCGGGCGCGCTCGCGATCTTAGGCAGCGGTCCCGGCTTCAGCTTGCAGGTGCGGGCCACGCCGGCAAACACGATCGAGGCCGCCAGTTCACTGCCCAGCAGCTTCACCGCTTCGGCGCGCGCGGCGGAAATCCCGCCCTGGTCGTTCCGCAACTCGCACCAGACCCGGCGCAGAGCCGCCAGGAAGGCTGGACGATCACCCTGCTGCGCTTGTGGCAGCGCCTCCATTTCATCCAGTTGCGGCGTTGCCAGGAGCGGCTTCTTTTGCTGCAGATGCCGCGTGGCCATCGAAATCAGAAGGCGCAGCCGGGCTTTGCGCACCTCGGGATGGACGCCGTCGGCGCGCTCGGCCAACTCCATGTATTCGAAAGCTCGCTTCAGCGCGTTGGTCTTTTCGGCGGACTCCATCAGGTACAGCAGCGGCTGGATGTCATTGGGAAAGGCCGCGTGCCATCGCTCGGCCGCCCGATTGCCGGTCGCCGGCCGGTTACGCCTGGCCCAGTCCAGCCAGCGCTGGAAACTCCCGGTGAACGGATCGGCGTCACAGGCGCGTTCGAGTAGGGTCTCCGGATGCAGGAAGTAGAAGTCTTGTTTCCCGGGCGCGGGCTGCAGCGAGCGGATCGCGGGAGGCTGACCCTGGTAGTACTCCGCATGTACTTTGAACGCGGCGGCGATTTCTTTCCGGATCTCTCTCAGTGCCTGATCCGGC
>JAUYBU010000337.1 GCA_030693045.1 Bryobacterales bacterium
GAACTGCATCAACTTCTGAGTGCGCGAGCGGAAATCGCCCATGCCGCGGCCGGCTCGCGGACCCGGCTCGGCGGCCTTCATCTCGGCGGCCAGTTCCTCGTCCGTCCAGCGGCGCGACGCGGGTCTGGTTTCCTGCGCCACTTCCGACGGCTGAGAAACCAGCACAATCTTACCCTTCAGCTTGCCCTTGTACTTCTCGATGTATTTGTCTAACTCGCTGGTGCTGGCTTGGACGCCGGGCATCGGCGCGTACACGGCGTCCGACTTCACCGGGCCGTTGGTGCCCGGCGTCCACGGTCCGGCGACGCCGATCAGGGTTGTGGCTTGCGGCTCGATCAGTTGCACGACGGCGCGCGAGGCCTGCCAGGAGCGGCCGAACGGCCACGGCTCGCGATGGACGCTTTCCAGCCCCCATTGGCTGAGCCGCTGGACCACCCAGTCGCCCGCCGCCTGGAAGTTCGGCGACGCGGTGAGGCGCGGACCGTAGACCTCGGAGAGGTAGAAAGCGTGGTCCATGACCTGCGAGTTTTCGAACGCTTCGCTCTTGATGCGATGGATGGCCTCGAGATCGATCTTCTCGGCGCCAACACACGGCAGCGCCACCAGCGCGGCGCAAAGTAACAGGAACGGTGTTTTCTTCACGAGGGCCTTTCTGCCGCCCGCTCCCTGACGGTCGCGGCTCAGTATGCGTTTCCGAGCCGCGGCTCAGTATGCGTTTCCGAGCCGCGACCGTCAGGAAGCGGACGGTGACGGATCGCCTAGCGCTTCGGCTGCGGCTTGGGCAGCGGCTTGCGCGGAATCATCTCGTCGCGGTTGGCGGCATGATAGGCGAAGACCGCCATCACGGCCGCCGATTGCATCAGGTCGCCGGGCGGGATGGCGTCGTAAACATCCATGTTCGAATGGTGCGTGCGCGTCATGTAGGCCAGCGGGTCCTGAATGAACTGGAAGCCGGGCAGGCCGACTTCGTCGAAGGACAGATGGTCGGTACCGCCGGTGTTCCGGATGGTGGTTGCGGTGGCGCCGATGTCGTTCAGCGGCTTGAGCCATGCTTCGAAGATCGGCCGCGCCATATCGTTGTTCTGAAGGTAAATGCCGCGGATCTTGCCGCCGCCGTTGTCGTAGTTGAAGTAGGCGGCGAGCTTGGCGTGTTCCGGCTTCACAGTCATCGTCGCGCGGTCGGCGAAGTGCTCCTTCACGTAAGCGCGCGAGCCGATGAATCCGCCTTCCTCGCCGGCCCAGAAGGCCAGGCGAACGGTGCGGCTGAGCGGCAGTTTCAGCGTCTTGAGGATGCGCGCCGCCTCCATCGCCACGGAAACGCCCGACGAGTTGTCCGTGGCGCCGGTCGCGCCGTGCCAGGTGTCGAAGTGCCCGCCCAGAATCACCACTTCATCCTTCTTGCCGGCGCCCGGGAGGTCGGCGACGATATTGAAACAATCCAGCGACGACTCGTCGATCCGGGCCTGGACTTCGAGTTCCAGCTTGACCGAAATCTTCTTTTCGACCAGGCGATAGAGGCGGTTGTAGTGCTCCGGCACAAGCACGATGCCCGGAGGCGGCAGCGGATCTTTCACCTCGCGCGAGCCCCCGGATGTGGCGAACACCGTTCCGTTATTGCCAGCCGATCCGCCGGTGATGGTGGCCAGAAGACCCTCGTTGCGCGCGAAGTCGGTCACACGCCGGCGAAAGGCCGCTTGCTCCTCCCGCGTAACGAACGGCGAGTCGGGGGTCGGCGGGCGGCGATCCTGACGCGCGCCGGGCTCGGGCGCCGCGAACAGTTGGGCCAGGTCGATGTCGGAATAGCGCCGGGCGTCCGGCTGAAGCGGCAGCGGGATCTGGCGCGGCGTGTCGGTCAGCACGATTTTGCCCTTGAGCTTTCCCTTGAACTTTTCCAGGTCCGCATCGGAGCGGAGAACGGCGATGACAGGCTCGCCGGCCACCGGCCCGTTGGTGCCGGGAGTCCAGGCCAGCGGGAAGCCGATGAGCGGCGCGTACTGCGGCTCGATCAGATGCGCCGAGAAACGCTGATAGCTCCAGCCGCGGCCGTACGCCACCGTCTCCTTGTGGATGTTCTCGAGGCCGTATTCCTTGAGCCGCCCGATGGTCCATTCGGCGCCGGCGCGATAGCCCGGCGAGTTCGAGATGCGCGGCGCGTGGACATCGGTCAGATAGAACAGATGGTCCATGACCTTCGAGTTCTCGAAGGCCTCGGCCTTGATGCGGCTGATGGCGCCGAGATCGACCTTCTCCTGGGCCGGGGCGCTGGCCGCCGCAAGCACCCAAACAAAGAGAAACACAAAGAACGCTCTGAGTTTCATAGCCATATGAACACATGAGGATAGCAGACTTGCACCTGGAAACCCGGGACAGTATCCTTGAGCCAATTGCAGAATCCGCCGAACGACCGCTCCCTGACGGTCGCGGCTCAGTAACCTGTTGCGAATCAGTGGCGCGCTTCCGAGCCGCGACCGTTAGGGAGCGGGGCGTGACTTCTGCAATTGGCTCGAGGATACTGTCCCGGGTTTTGCCTTATAATCCAGCTATGCCGAAGTTCGCGATGACGCTGGTTATTGGTGCGGCCACCCTGGCCGCCCAGACCGCGGCTACGGGTCCCTACGGGATGCAGTTCGTTCAGATTCCTTCGGGTGAGTTCAGCATGGGCTGCTCGCCGGGGGACGCCGAGTGCGCCGCCAGCGAATCGCCGGCCCATCTTGTGCGCATCACCAAGGCGTTTCAAATCGGCCGGCATGAAGTGACGCAGGAGCAGTGGGAAGCCGTGATGGGTTCCAACCCGAGCTACTCGAAGGAAGCGGCGCGGCCGGTCGAGCGGGCTTCCTGGGACGAGATCCAGGAGTTCCTGCGGCGGCTCAACGCGCGCGGCGACGGCTTTCGCTACCGCCTGCCGACCGAAGCCGAGTGGGAATACGCCGCGCGCGCGGGCGCCGCGGACCGGTATGCGGGTGCGGGCGCGCTGCAGGACGTGGCCTGGGACTACACCAATTCCGGCGGCGAGACACACCCGGTGGGGCAGAAACAGCCCAACGCGTGGGGCCTGCACGACATGCTCGGCAACGTGTACGAGTGGTGCCAGGATTGGTTCGAGGAAACGTATTATGCGGTGAGCCCGCAGGACGACCCGGCCGGTCCGGTATCGGCAACGCATCGCGTGATCCGGGGCGGTTCCTGGGTTCTCAATCCGTCGTTCGTCCGAGTGTCGAGCCGCCTCCGGTTCCCGCCCGCCGACGGGTACGCCGGCATCGGCTTCCGGTGCGTGCGCGACGCGGCGCCGACATCCACGTGCGCCCTGGCCTGCCTGGCCTCCGGGCCGTCCAGCGGGACCACCGGCGCGGCGGTTTCCTTCACCGCTTCGGCGATGCTGGCCTCCGGCTGCTCCGGCTCGCCAAGCTATAGTTGGACCTTTGGTGACGGTGGCAGCTCGACGCAGCAAAACCCCTCCTACGCCTACCGCCAGTCCGGCTCCTACACCTGGACCATGACCGCGAGCGCCGCCGGCGCAACCTCCTGCGCCAGGAGCGGCGGCATTCAGATTTCCACGGGCTGC
>JAUYBU010000349.1 GCA_030693045.1 Bryobacterales bacterium
CGTCGCGCCTGTCCCCTCGTTCCCTGTGCTGTCCCGGGTCGCGGCAATGGACAAGTCAGGAGACGTGTCCCACTGCCCGGCGTTTGCACAAGTGCTCTTCGAAGGAGATCAGCGGCTCCTTGAGGCGCTGCTGGCTGATGATGCCGTCGGCGTCGTCCTCGGAGATTTCCACCGGGTGGCAGACGGTCCGCTTGGGCGGCATGGTCCGGGGCCGGGCGGTTTTCTTCTTCTCCAGCGTCCTCACAACTATTAGTATACGGCCGTTCTCCGGAACGGCGGCGGCGTCATTCGTCGTAGAATCGAAGTCTATGCGTCTTGCGGGAGTCTTGCTGCTCCTATCCCTCGTCCCGAGTCTATTGGCGCGTCAGCCGGTGCGCGCGCGCAAGGCCATGGTGGTGGCGCAGGAGCCGCTGGCGGCTGACGTAGGCGTGGCGACGCTGCGCTCGGGGGGCAACGCGGTGGACGCCGCCGTGTCGCTGGCGCTGGCGCTGGCGGTGACCCATCCGTCGGCGGGCAACCTGGGTGGTGGCGGGTTCCTGCTGGCTCGCCTGGCCGACGGGCGCGCGACGTTCATCGATTTCCGCGAGCGCGCGCCCGAGGGCGCTTCGCGCGACATGTACCTGGACGCGGCCGGCAAGCCGACGCGCGACTCGCTCGAAGGCTGGCGCGCGGCGGGTGTGCCCGGGACGGTGCGAGGTCTGGAGTACGCCCACCAGAAGTACGGCCGCAAGCCCTGGGCCGAGCTGGTCCAGCCGGCCATCGAGCTGGCGGGCAAGGGATTCCCGGTCTCCTACTCGCTGGCGCGCTCGCTGCGCTCGACCAAGCTGCTGGCCCGGTTCCCCGAATCCAAGCGGATCTTTCACAACGGCGGCAACTACTACGAAGCCGGCGACAAGCTTGTGCAGCCGGAGCTGGCGGCGACGCTCACGCGCATTGCGCGCGAGGGATCGAAAGATTTCTACCTGGGCGAGACGGCCAGGCTGCTTGCCGCCGGGATGAAGGCCAACGGCGGCCTGATCACGCTGGAGGACCTGAAGAACTACACCGTGGCCGAGCGCAAGGCGCTGGAAGGCCAGTACCGCGGCTACCGCATCCTGACCGCGCCGCCGCCCAGTTCGGGCGGCATCGGCATCCTGCAAATGATGGGCGTGCTGGAGAAGGCGGGTTATGAAAAGCACGGGGCGGGCTCGGCCGCGGCCATTCACTTCGTCGCCGAAACCATGCGGCGCTTCTACGCCGACCGGGCGGAATTTCTGGGCGACCCGGACTTCGTGAAGATGCCTGTGGCGGGATTGCTCGCGCCGCGTTACCTCGATAAGCTGCGCGCTTCCATCGACACGGAAAAAGCGTCCTCGAGCGACGTGATCGGCCACGGCGCGCCGGCCGATTTCGAGAGCGCGGAGACCACGCACTTTTCGATTGTCGACGAGCTGGGCAACGCGGTCGCGCTCACCTACACCATCAACGGCGGTTACGGCTGCGGCGTGACGGCGCCCGGGCTGGGCTTTCTGTTGAATAACGAAATGGACGATTTCTCGGCCAAGCCGGGCGCGCCCAACATGTTCGGACTGGTGCAGGGGGAAGCCAACGCGATTCAGCCGCGCAAGCGCCCGCTATCGTGCATGACACCGACCATTTTGCTGCGCGACGGCAGGCTCTACCTGGTGGTGGGCGCGCCGGGCGGCTCGCGCATCATTACCGGGGTAATGCAGGTGATTCTGAACATTCTCGATTTCGGCATGAACCCGCAGGAGGCGATCGACCAGCCGCGGTTCCACCACCAGTGGAAGCCGGACCGGCTGTCGCTGGAGCCCGGGTTCTCGCCCGACACGCTGGCGCTGCTGAAGGCGCGCGGGCACCAGACCGACTCGGTTTCGAGCGTCGCCGTGGTAGAGGCGATCCGGATCGACAACGGTTGGCTGGAAGGCGCCTCCGACGGACGCGGCAACGGAAAGGCCGCGGGATACTGACCCCATGAACCACGCTCTCTCCACGCACATTATCGCCGAGCACCGCCTGACCATGGTTTGGCTGGAACGCATCTGGCAGGCCGGCATTCCGGCGGTCGAGATTTTCTGCGCCAAGCAGCATCTGGATTGGACCGACCAGGCGCAGATCGGCGAACTCGGCCACTTCTTCCGCGACACGGGACTGAAGGTGCACTCGCTCCACTCGCCCTTGTACACGGATGACGTCTGGGGGCGTTCGGGACCCCACTCGGTCATCACCATCACCGAACTGGAGAAGCCGAAACGGGTGCAGGCGGTGGACCAGATCAAGCGCGCCATCGAGTTCGCCGAGACCATTCCGTTCCGCTACCTGATCCAGCACATCGGCGTGGCGGGTGAGGAGTACGACGATCGCAAAGTGGAGGCGGCCTTCACGGCGCTGGAGGAGCTGAGCACTTTCGCGCGGAACCGCGGCGTCGAGGTCCTTCTCGAGAACATCCCCAACGCGCTGTCCAGCGCCGAGCGGCTGACCGCGTTTCTGGATGAAACGCACCTGGACCTGGGCTTCTGCTTCGACACCGGACACGCCCATTTGAAAGAGGGCGTCGAGGCCGCCTTCGCGCTCATGAAGGACCGCATCCGCTCGACCCACGTACACGACAACGACGGCGCGACCGACCGCCATCTGTTCCCCTTTTTCGCCCCGGGCGGCGCCATCGACTGGGAGAAGACCATGTCCCTGTTCCGTCCGTGCGGCGACCGGTTTCCGCTGCTGCTGGAGCTGAAGCAAGCCGCCGAGTTTCCGCATCCGCTCGAGACCGTCACACAGATTTTCCAGAAATTGGAGAGTGCCGCGTGAGAATTCACATTGCCGAAGCCGGCCGCCATGCGGGGGAGACCGTCGAGATCGCCGGCTGGCTCTATAACCTGAGACGATCGGGCAAGATCGTGTTTCCGCTGGTGCGGGACGGTTCCGGAATCATGCAGTGCGTGGGGGTGAAGAGCGCGCTGGCCGAGGATCTCTTTGAAACTCTGAAGAACCTGACCCAGGAATCGTCGCTCATCGTGCGCGGCAAGGTGCGCGCCGAGCAGCGCGCTCCGGGCGGTTACGAGATGGACATCGAAGACGCCGAGATTGTGCAGCGGGTGGCGGAGGCGGATCCCTACCCCATCACGCCGAAAGAGCACGGCATCGACTTCCTGATGGACCACCGGCACTTGTGGCTGCGCAGCCGCCGGCAGCACGCCATCCTGCGCGTGCGCCACGAGGTGATCCGCGCCATTCGCGACTACTTCGATTCCAACGGCTTCACGCTGGTGGATACGCCGATCTTCACGCCGGCGGCGTGCGAAGGCACCAGCTCGCTGTTCCCGGTGCAGTACTTCGAAGACGAGATCGTCTATCTCACACAGTCCGGCCAACTTTACAACGAAGCCACGGCCATGGCCTTCGGCAAGGTCTATTGCTTCGGACCGACCTTCCGCGCCGAAAAATCGAAGACCCGCCGGCACCTGACCGAGTTCTGGATGGTGGAGCCCGAGATGGCTTACGCCACGCTGGAAGACGTCCAACGCGTGGCTGAAGAGCTGATCGTGTTCATGGTCGGGCGGGTGCTGGAGAACCGAAGGCCGGAGCTGGCGGCGCTGGAGCGCGACGTCTCGAAACTGGAAGCCGTGAAAGCGCCCTTCCCGCGCATCAGCTACGACGAAGCGGTGAAGATCCTGCAAGCCAAGGGCAGCGAGATCCAATGGGGCGGCGACTTCGGCGGCACCGACGAGACGCTCATCAGCGAAGAGTATTCCAGCCCCGTGATGGTGGACAGGTATCCGTCGCAGGTCAAGGCGTTCTACTTCCAGCCCGACGACCAGCGTCCGGAGGTCGCTCTCGCGGTCGACGTGCTAGCGCCGGAAGGCTACGGCGAGGTCATCGGCGGCGGGCAGCGCGTTCACGACCTCGACCTGCTCATGCGGCGGCTTCAGGAACACAACCTGCCGGCCGAGGCATTCAACTGGTACGTGGACTTGCGCAAGTTCGGCAGCGTGCCGCACGGGGGGTTCGGCATGGGCGTCGAGCGCGCGGTGGCCTGGATGTGCGGCCTGGAGCATATTCGCGAAACCATCGCGTTCCCGCGTATGCTGTACCGCACGCGGCCATAGTAGAGAGCCCCCCGGATGCCCCGTTCCGAAATTGCTATCATCGGCGCGCCGCTGGACCTGGGCGCGGGACGCCGCGGCGTGGACATGGGCCCGTCGGCCATTCGCGTGGCGAACCTGCACGAGCGCCTGCGCGCGCTGGGCTACACAGTCCGCGACCTGGGCAACATCGCCGTGGATCAGCCGGAGAGCATCGCCGTCGGGCACGAGAGCGCCCGCTACCTGGCCGAAATCGCGCGGGCGTCCATGCGCCTGGCGGGCATGGTCGGGAAAGCGGCGGCCGGCGGCGCGACGCCGCTGGTGCTGGGCGGCGATCACTCGGTGGCCATCGGGACGCTGTCGGGGATGTCGCGCTGGCTGCGCCGGCGGAAGTCGTCGCTGGGCCTCATCTGGATCGACGCCCACGCCGATATGAACACGCCCGGCAGCTCGCCCAGCGGTAACGTACACGGGATGCCGCTGGCCTGCGTCGTCGGATTGGGGCCGGAGGAACTCACCGGCCTGTACGGCTTTGCGCCCAAGGTGGACCCGCGCAACGTGGCGCTGGTGGGCATCCGCGACGTCGATCAACTGGAGCGGCCCCACGTGAAGAACTCGGGCGTGCGCGCCTTCACCATGCGCGACATCGACGAGCGCGGCATGCGCGCGGTGGTCCAGGATGCAATTCAGATCGCCGGCGCGGGCACGGCCGGTTTTCACGTCTCCTTCGACATGGACGCCGTCGATCCGCGCGAGGCGCCCGGCGTGGGCACGCCCGTGCGCGGCGGCATCAGCTACCGCGAGGCGCACCTGGCGATGGAGATGGTTTGTGATTCGGGTAAGCTGCTTTCGATGGAAATCGTCGAGGTCAATCCGGTGATCGACGAGGTGAACCGCACCGCCGAGCTGGCGGTCGAACTGGTGTTGTCGGCAATGGGAAAGAGGATTCTTTGAAGCTGCGCGTGGCGGTTATTTACGGCGGCCGGTCGGGTGAACACGAGGTTTCCATCCGCTCGGCGCGCTCGATCATGGATGCGATGGACCCGGCGCGATACGAGGTGGTCGAGTTCTTTATCTCGAAGGAGGGCGAATGGTCGCCGCGGCCGATTCTGCCCGAGCCCGGCGCCAATCCCGGCATCGACGTGGTGTTCCCGATTCTGCACGGCACCTTCGGCGAGGACGGCACCGTGCAGGGCCTGCTGGAACTGGCCGGCCTGCCCTATGTCGGCGCGGGCGTGCTGGCTTCGTCGGTCGCGATGGACAAGGAGATCACCAAGCGGCTGTGCCTGGAACGCGGCCTGCCGGTGGTCGAGTACCTGGTTCAGTTTCGCGGCGGGCTCGATCCGGATGCCGTCGAGCGCGCCTTTTCCTATCCCGTGTTCGTCAAGCCGGCCAACCTGGGGTCGTCGGTCGGCATCTCGAAGGCGCACCATCGAGGAGAGCTCGAAGCGGCGCTGAATCTGGCCGCCGAGTACGACCGCAAAGTCATTGTCGAGCGGTCGATCGAGGGCCAGGAGATCGAGTGCTCGGTGCTCGGCAACGACCGGCCCATCGCCGCGACGCCGTGCGAGATTCTGCCTTCGCGCGAGTTTTACGATTACGACGACAAGTACATTCTCGACCAAACCGGGTTCCGGACGCCCGCGGACCTGACGCCCGGCGAACTCGACGAGGTCCGCCGGCTGGCGGTCGCCTGCTACCGGGCGGTGGACTGCGAAGGCATGGCGCGGGTCGATTTTCTGGTCGAGGGCGCCACGCGCAAGATCTACATCAACGAGATCAACACCATTCCCGGCTTCACCTCGATCAGCATGTACCCGAAGATGTGGGAGCACGACGGGCTGTGTTACCCGGACTTAGTCGCCCGGCTGATCGAGCTGGCGCTGGAGCGGCACGCGGCGAGAATGGCCACGCGGTTCACGCGGTAGTCCCGGCTTTCCCGCGCTGCCGCCTTTCACTTGCGCGATGGCGGAGGAGCCGTGGAGTTAGTTGCCGGCTTGCCGTCCACGGTCACACCCTCCATCAATTCGGCGCGGGTTCCGTCGGGATCGTAGAAGTTCAGTTGCCGCTTGCGGTTGATTCCGGTGCGAACCTCGAGCGGGCGCGTGTAGCTCTTGCGGTAGGGCCGGGCTTCCAGCTTCTCCCGAGCCTTCTCGATGTCGGTAACTTCCAGACTCATGTGGTTCGCCGTGCCGCGGGCGTCGGGGGCGGGTAGTTCCGAGTAGAGCATGAACTCCACGTAATCGTCGCCGTCGGGAACCTTCATGCTGACCCAGTTCAGCGTCTTGTTGTCGCGGCTGCCGCGCCAGGTTTCCGAGAATCCGAGCAGGTCGCCGTAGAACTTCTTGGCCGCGGCCAGGTCTCCAACCAGGAACCCGACGTGCTTCAAGCGTTGCGAGATTCCAGTGTCCGGAAGGAACTTGCCTTTCTCGCGGCGGGTCCAGCCGTCGGGCTCGTATTGGACAAACTCCACCGTATGGCCATCGGGGTCCTTAATGCTGAAATTCGAATTGCCGATGCGGCCCTTCGGGACCTTGGCGGGAACCTTGACGCCATGGGCCTCCAGGTAGGCGCGCAGAGCTTCCGCGTCGTCGACGATGAAGGCGACCTGGTGCAGCCGATCCTGATTCGGTTTGAGGCCGGTGAACAACTCGATGAACTGGTCTTCGTTGATCTTGATGAATGTGAGGTTGAGCGAGCCGTCCGGATTCTTGAGATCGAACGGCTCGGCGTAGCCGAGAAAGTCCTTGTAAAAGGCACGGGACTTATCCACGTCGCTCACCAAAACCGCGATGTGGGAAATGCCGAGGATTTTCGGCCGGGATTGCGCGCCGAGCGCCGCCGCGCCGGCCAAGAGAACCGCCAGGATTCTGAGTTTCATAATTGCCCTCCTACAGGCTAATGGCCGCCGCCGGCCCTGGTCACACGGCTCAAAACTGGAGCCGGAGCGTAAGCTGCAAACGTCTCGGGACGTTCTTCTGGGCCGTCACCCACCCAAATGTCGTGGCGGTTGGGGTAGTGTTGGGAATGTCGAACGTCTTCTGATTGAAGACGTTGATCGCTTCACACCGGAACTCCAGATTCAGCTTCTCGCTGAGCTGAGCCTTCTTCAGCAGGGAAACGTCCGAATAGTTATACGCATCGGCTCGAATTCCACCGAACCGCGCGGACAGCGTACGGACGTTGCTGGCCAGTTGCTCCGCCGATTTCTGGTTGAACACGCTGGTGTTGAACCAGCGGTAATTGTCGCGCTGGTCCTTCGGCAGCGGCACGTCGTGCAGATCGCCGGTGAGAATGACATTGCCGAAACTTATGGGCAGGCCGCTCTGGTAGGTGTACAGGTACGACAACTGCCATCCGCCGAGAACCGCCTGAGGAACGCTACTTATCCCGGACAGGAATTTGCGCCCGCGGCCAAAAGGCAACTCATAGAGCCCGCTCAGAGCGATGTGGTGTGGATAGTCCTGGCTGGAGAGGACCTTCGCCGTGGCGGCGTCCCCCGGGTTCAGAAGCGAGGTTGCCTCAATGAATTTCGAGAACGTGTAGGTCAGCCCGACCAGGTAGCCGTGTGAGAACCGCTTCTCGACCTTCACGTTCAGCGCGTCGTACCAGCTTGTCCCGTCGTAGGTGAAGGACGAGACGCCGGTGAACTGAGGGAAGGGCGTCAGCAGAGCGGAGCGCGCAATGACGGAACCGGCCATGCCGGTTCCGGCGAATTGCGGAATGTTGAACGGATTCGGCAGGTTGGCGCTCAGATAATTGATGGTGGTCTGATCGCGCGTCGGGCTGGTGCTGAGGTACCGGTTCGGCAAAGCGCGCGGGGAGCGGCTGACTTCGATTTCCCGGCCGCGGTTTCCCAGGTAGCCCGCGCTAAACACGAAGCCTCCGAAGACTTCGCGCTGGATGTCCACCTGGTACTTGTGCATGCGGGCCGCCGCCGGCTTGGGATTGTAGAAGCTGATGGCATTGCCCACGTTGGTCATCGGTCCCAGGGCGGCGCCCAGCGGCTGCAGAATCCCGTTGGGAAACGGGTTGGCGAGAGTGCCGGCGAAGGTGATGCCCCCGTCGTTGGAAGGGACCACCTCCGTGTACCGCGCGAAGCCGGTCTGGATGGCATCGTTGAGCCGGGTGCCGAGGGAGCCGAAATACATTCCGAATCCGCCGCGAATCACCGTCCGCTGATCCGGGCTATAGGCGAATCCGACGCGCGGCATGATGTTGTTGGTGTCCATTTCATTCACACCGCGCGGTTGTCCGCCGACTCCGGCAAACGTCAGCCCGCCGCGCACCGAGAATTGCGATACGGGAATCTCGGGGGTGGGGCTGGCGGCATACTTCGCCAGCACCTGCGCCTCGATCGGCAATACGGCGGCGGCGGCAAACCCTCGCACCAGCCGGTTGTATCGCTCGGTCAGCGAGGTTTCGATTTCGTACCGCAGCCCCAGATTCAGGTTCAGCTTGCGGGTGACTTTCCAGTCGTCCTGGAAATACCCGGCCCACACCTTGGAACTCATGGCGAAGTCGGTATTGCTTGGCACCGTCAGACTCCCCCCGGTCGGAATGCCGTACAGCAAAGAGGCCAAGGCCTGTCCCCTCGGCGCGACCGGCGAGTTGTCCAACGGTCCCCTGGTGTACGACTCGCCGAAGGTCAGGGTCGTCGCGGTGCTCGCACTGCCCGAGTTCTCGTTATAGGGGT
Source organism: Bryobacterales bacterium (assembly GCA_030693045.1). Lineage (GTDB taxonomy): Bacteria > Acidobacteriota > Terriglobia > Bryobacterales > Bryobacteraceae > JACQZT01. The sequence continues at coordinate 8,779 of JAUYBU010000349.1, forward strand.
AGAACCGGAACTCGCCGCCAAACCTGATTTGGTGGCTGCCCGCGATTTTGACCAAAGAGACCGTCCCGCTGCGAGTTTCGGTCATCTTGTGAAGGGGCACGCGGGACCCGAGGGTGTTGTATCCGTTGATGTAGATCCAGGGGAACCGCTGGTAGGGTGGAGCGATGGCATTCTGGAGCGAGGCCGGGAATCCCAAGCTTTCGATGCGGAAATCCCTTCCTGCGTCGTGGGAGTCCTGAGCGCGGACAAAACCGCTGTCGCTCACCCCAATATCGAGTATGAGACTGGGACTGAAGGAGTGATTGGCGGTGAAGGCAAAGCCCGCCGACTCATGCCAGAAATGGGCGCCCAGAGACGGATTGCCGGATCCGAAATAGTCGACCGAGAGGTTGTCGTTCCTCCGGGTATTGATGCGGAACATAAGCCGGGTCCTGTCGCCCAGGTTTTGATCGAACTTATAAAGAAAGGTGTGGTGCCGTACCCGGCTCGGCCCATTCGACCGGTCCAGATTGTTGCCGCCGTCGGCTGAGCCCACCTGTTCAGGCATCGGATAATAGCTGAGAATATTTCTGGCGATCGGGCTGATCCGGCTCGCCGGAATGATGTTACCGGCCAGCGGCTGATTGCCGAAGCGGCCTCCCGCGGCCGGCGTTCGGGTGTAGGGATCGTATATCTGATAGTGGGGGCCCAACTTCAGCAGGGCGGACAAGTCGCCATTGCGTTGGGCGGCGGTGGGAACCGTAGCCACCGTCCCACCCGCGGTTCCACCGACCGCTATCGATTTGATGTACTCGTAGGCGAACATGAAGAACGTGCGGTTCTTCCCGTTGTACAGCTTCGGAATAATGACGGGACCGTTGAACGTACCGCCCACGCGATTGTATTTCAGGTCGGCTCGCGGCTTCCCGGCCATGTTCGCGAACCACAGATTGGCGTTCATCGAAGGAGTCTGCTTGGCGTAGTACATGGTGCCGTGGAACTGGTTGGTCCCCGATTTGAGGCTGACGTTGACGACGCCTCCCTCGGTCTGCCCGGTAGTGGCGTCAAAGGTCGCGGTCTGCACCTTGAACTCCGCCACCGAATCGCCGGTCGGCGTCCAGGCCTGGCCTATCGCGCCTCGCGCCACGTCTCTTTGCGTATTCGACGCGCCGTCCAGGGTGAACTCGTTACGGGAAGATCGGGACCCGGCCATGGCGTAGGCCGTGTTCAGGCTCTGCCAGGGCTGATCTTTGGCCGGCTCGTCGGTGAAAGCCACACCGCCGCTGAGCCGGATGAGGTTATCCGGATCGCCGTGGTTCATGGGAAGCTCGCGCACCTCCCGAACGCCCACCACCCGCCCGACCGACGCGTTCAGGTTATCGAGCTGTGCCAGGTCCGCCGTGACGGTAACGGTCTGTGCCGCCGCTCCAACCTCCAGGGACAGGTTCAGTTGCAGCCGGGCGTTAACGTTCAGAGTGATGCCAGAGCGAACCACACGCATGAATCCCGTTTTCTCCGCCGCAATCCGGTACTCCCCCGGTATCAGGAGCGGCGTCAAGTAGTCCCCCAGGCCGTTGGTTTCGGTCTTCACGGTTACGCTGGTGGCGACGTTGGTGATTTCGATCGATGTGCCGGGAACCACCGAGCCGGAACTGTCGGTGACGCGCCCTGAGATGGTGCCGCGAGATTCCTGCGACCAGGCGGGCTGGGTGACGGTCAGGATCGCGAACACCGATCCGAGTACCATGATGCTTCGGGTGGACATTCTCTTACTCCCTGAATTGTGCGTCCTTCTCATGTCTCCCGGGCGGACGGTTCGCGCCCCCCGGTTACTGCGCCCGGCGACCCAGCGCCGAGATCTTATCCAATTGGTAGAGAATACCACGACCCGAGGGCAGCCCGGCGCCAACTCCTGACGGCTGTGCCGCCAAGTAAATGGGGAAAGAGTACTCCGTCCCCGGTTTTCCAGCACCGCCTTCGGCAGAGCGACCGCGGAGTCTGCCATGCAGCGAACGACGCGGATCGCTCTGAAGCTGGTATTCTGAGGCGATTCGGAAGATAGGATCGCAGCTTATGATGGACATCAATCGACGCGAGTGGATGTTAGAGACCGGTGCGATAGCGACGGCCGGTGCGGCTTTCTCTCAGCCAAAGCCGGCTACAGGATGGTTCGACCGGCCCATGCGATGGGCGCAACTGGCCTTCGTGGAGGATGACCCGGGACGCTACAACCCCGGTTTCTGGCTCGACTATTTCAAGCGAATTCACGCCGATGCGGCATGCCTTAGCGCCGGCGGATGCGTGGCGTTCTATCCCACCAAGATACCGTTGCATTACCGCAGTAAGTTCCTCGGCAATAGCGACCCGTTCGGCGAAATGCTGGCGGGCTGCCGCAAGCTGGGCATGCATGTGATCGCGCGCGTGGATCCGCATGCCGCGCAACAGAATGTTTACGACGCCCATCCGGACTGGATCGCCGTGGAAGCCAACGGCAAGCCGCGCCGGCATTGGGCGCTCGAGACCTCCTGGGTGACCTGCGGGCTGGGCCCCTACAACTTCGAGTTCATGACCGGCGTGATCCGCGAGATCATGTCGATGTACAAGGTCGACGGCATCTTCGCCAACCGCTGGAGCGGGTCGGGCATGTGCTACTGCGAGCACTGCCGGAAGAATTTCAAAGCCTTCAGCGGTCTGGACCTTCCCGGGGCGTCGGGGGCGACAGAGGAGGCCCGCCGCCAACACAGTAAGTGGCGCAACGCGCGTCTTTTCGAGTTGTACAAGCTCTGGGACGCCGAGGTCAAGAAGCTCAACCCGGATGCCACGTACTTCCCCAACGGCGGAATCGAAGCCATCGGCGCCAGCGATCTGGTCCCGATTCTCATCGCGGATCGCCAGGCTCGCTCCGCATACACCCTGCCCTGGGCCAACGGCAGATTTGCGAAGGAAGCTCGCGCGAGTTTCGGCTCGAAGCCGATCGTGGGCATATTCAGTGTCGGGTTAGAGGCGCCCTACCGCTGGAAGGACTCGGTCCAGAACCCCAACGAGACCCTGATCTGGGCCGTGGACGCCATCGCCCAGGGCTTCCGGCCGTGGTTCACCAAGTTCAACGCCAAGCCGCTCGACAACCGCTGGTTCAAGCCCGTCGAGGACCTCTACGTCTGGCACTGGAAGAACGAGAAGTACATGCGGAACGAGCGCCCGCTGGCGCGCGTCGCCGTGGTTTACCCGCAGGAGAACGCGCGCGCCGCGGGAGATCACGCGCTGGGGTTCTACCACGCCCTGGTGGAGGCCCGAATCCCCTTTGAAATGGTCAACGCGGGACAGTTCGACCAGGCGCACTTGGCGCCATTCAAGGTCCTGGTTCTGCCGAATATCACCGTCCTTTCCGACGCGCAGTGCGCGCAGTTGAAGTCGTTCGTCGAGAAGGGCGGTGGGCTCGTCGCCACCCATGAGACCTCGCTTTACGACGCGCAGGGCGGGCGCCGCAGCGACTTCGGCCTGGCCGGCCTGTTCGGCGCCTCGTTTGCCGGCAACGTGATCGAGCGCCAGCAGAACGCCTACCTGAATCTGGAAGACCGGGCTCATCCGCTCCTGGACGGCCTCGCGGATGCGGGCCGCATGATCCACGGCGTGAAGCGCGTCGAAATTCGCACAGCGCCGGGTTTGCGTGCGCCTCTGATGACGGTTCCCACTTACCCCGATCTGCCGATGGAGGATGTGTATCAGCGGGAAACCAAGACCGACATCCCCGGCGTGATGGTTCGTTCCGCCGGCGCCGGCCGCGTGGTTTACTTCCCATGGGACATCGATCGAACGTTCTGGGAAGTGATGAGTCAGGATCACGGGATTGTCCTCGCGAATGCCGTCCGCTGGGCCGCCAACGAGGAACAGCCCCTGCGCGTGCAGGGACCCGGCGTGATCGACGTCGCGCTATGGAAACAGCAGTCCTCCGTCACGGCCTTTCTGGTCAACTTCTCCAACCCGATGATGATGAAAGGACCGTTCCGCGAGATCCTGCCGGTCGGCCCCCAGAAGGTGCGCGTCAGACTGCCCGACGGGGCCAAGGCGCGCGACGTGAAGTTCCTGGTCAGCGGCGCCAAGGCGGCCTGGCGGCAAAGCGGAGCATGGATTGAAACCACCACGCCGCCCATCGCGATGCATGAGGTGGTGGCGATTGATCTGTAGGATAGGGGGGCGCCCGGCCCAGAGGGCGCCCGGGCCCGGGCCTGTCCCACCGGGTACGTTTTCGGTCCCCGGAAATCCGAAATCGTTGTGTTCGCAAGCCTGCCTCACGCGGGCAGCAGCCAGAAAGAGGTCCTATGAAATCCGCGACTATGTGCCGTTTCCTTATCGGCATGATCCTGTTGGGAATGTTACTGACTTCGGCCAGCGCGCAGAACCAGCCGAACACGCTTGCGCCGAAAGAATCCGCGGCCGGCTGGAAGCTCTTGTTCGACGGCTCCACGCTCAACGGCTGGGAGCCTCACCAGGCTTCGGCAACGGAGCCGGCGGCAACCTGGGGCGTCGCCGATGGCGCGATCTTCTGTACCGGGAACCGCCGGGGATGGCTCGGCTCGGCGGACACCTACACCGACTTCAACCTGAAGGTTGATTTCCGGGCCGGGGCCAAGATCAACAGCGGCGTCTTTCTGCGCTCACAGAAAGAAGGCGGCATCCCCGCCGAGACCGGTTATGAATTGCAGATCTGGGATTTTCGGCCTACTTTCAAAACCGGATCTCTGGTGAATTCCCTCGAAGCTGAACCGGCTAAGATCCTTGCCGATCAATGGAACAGCTACGACATCACCGTGCAGGGAGATCACTTTATCGTCGTGCTGAACGGCAAGAAGGTCCTCGACGGCCGCAATTCCAAGCACCTCTCCGCCGGGGTGGTCGGTCTTCAGTACAACACCGGCGGCGGGAAAATCGAGTTCCGGAACATCAAGATCCGGCCGCTCAAGCCCTGAGGCCGGGGGCCGCAAGTCCGGTGCGTCGCGCGGGTCACGCGGCCGCGCGCCTTCGGGCCGATGCGAAGGCGATATCATGCAGGTAGAGAACCTGCGTTGATCCTGCTGCCGCTGTTACTGCTCGCGCTTGGCGCCGCTCCTGAAGAAAACCTGGAGCCGCTGGTCAAGCGCGTGATCGACGTCTGGGTCATCGCCGAACAGAACGCGGCCGACCCGGTGGCGCCGGAAAGGGCGTTCTACGAGGGCGCGATCCCGGGCATGTTGCGCCGCCTGGATCCGCACTCGACCTTCTTCGACCCCGGCCAGTTCGAGCAACTCCAGCAACTGGAGCGCTCCACCACCAAAGGTTTCGGCAGCGTGGTCTCGGTGATACCGGGACGCGTGATCATTCTTCAAACCCTGCCGGACACGCCTTCGGCGCGCTCCGGGCTGGCTCCCGGCGACGAGATTCTCTCGGTCAACGGCATCCGTCTGGCGGGGCTGGACCAGGAGGAACTGATGGGGCTGCTGGGCCAATCGCGGCAACAGCAGGCGCGATTGGATGTGCGCAAGCCGGGCAACGCGCGCATTCTCCAGTTCGTGCTGACGCCGCAGCAGATGCAGTCGCCCAGCGTCGAGCGCGAGTTCCTGGTGCGTGCGGGCATCGCCTACCTGAGGGTCGCCAGCTTCGACTCCGAGACCGGCAGGCAGGTTCGCGAGGCCATCGAGAAACTCGGCGGGGCGACGCTGAAGGGGCTGGTGCTGGACTTGCGCAACAACCCGGGCGGGTTGATGCCGCCGGCGCTGGAGACCGCGGCGCTGTTCTTGAAGCCCGGGCAGAAGGTGGTCAGCGTGCGCGGGCGGAAAGCGGAGGCGGCCGAGGTCAAGGTCCCCGATTCGGCCGCGCCTTACACTTTCCCGGTGGCCGTGCTCATGAACTCGCGCAGCGCCAGCGCCTCCGAGATCGTCGCCGGCGCGCTTCAGGATCACGACCGTGCCGCCATCGTTGGCGAGCCGAGTTTCGGTAAAGGCCTGGTCCAGAGCGTCTATCCGCTGTCGCACGGCACGGCGATGGCGCTGACCACCGCCTTCTACTACACGCCCAGTGGGCGCTCGATCCAACGGCCCCTGCACGGCGGCCAGCTCGACGCCGCCACCTCGCCCGCCGTTGAGGACCCGCACGAATATCGCACCGATTCGGGCCGCGCGGTGCGCGGAGGCGGCGGCATTCAGCCAGACCAGGCCGTGCCGCTCGAAGCGACCACGCGGTTGCGCGCCGTGCTCGACGCCAGCGGGTCGTTCACCTCCTTCGCCACCGATTTCGTTCGCAAGAATCCCGCCATCGGCGAGCGCTTCAACGTCGCGCCGGGGGTGGTCGACGACTTCCAGGTGTTCCTGTCGCAGCGCAACATACGCCCGGCCATGAACGAATGGCTGAGTGAGCTGGAATGGGTGCGCAACCGGCTGAAGACCGAGATATTCAATCAGGCGTTGGGCGTCGAAAAGGGCGACGAGGTCGAGGCCCAGCGCGACCCGCAGATCCTGGCCGCGCTGAAGGCCATCGGCGCGCTTTAAGCCGGGAACCGGGATGCGGTCGGCGTCTCCGCCGCGGCGGCCCGAAGTGTTACGTTCGAACTATGATCAATCGGCGCGAGTTTCTGGCTTCCTCGGCGGCCGTGGCGGGGCAGCCCGCGCGGCGGCCCAACATCCTGCATATCCAGACCGACCAGCAGCAGTGGGCGACCATCGCCGGCCGCTCGCCCTGCCGCACGCCGAACCTGGATCGGCTGGCGCGCGAGGGCCTGCTGTTCGAGCGCTCCTACACGCCATCGGCCGTGTGTTGTCCGTCGCGCGCGATGACGCTGTCGGGCGCCTATCACTGGCACAACGGGGTCTACAACCAGATCCACTCGTCGCCGTCGGTGAAGCGCGATCTCGATCCGGATGTGGTGTTGTACTCCCAGCGCCTGCGCGAGGCCGGTTACCGGCTCGGCTACGTCGGGAAATGGCACGCCAGTTGGGTTCGCACGCCGGCCGATTTCGGCTACCACGATTTGGCGCGAGTGGCCGGATGCGACCCGCGCGCGCTCCGGAAGCTGGACCTGAACCCGGACCGCGTCCAGCGGCCCAAGGATGCCCTGAAGACCACCGTGACGAAACAGATGCGCTGGCCCGGCAGCCAGCCGTTTGAGATGTGGGGCTATCGCGAAGGCCCGGAAGAAGCCACCGAAGAACACTACATCGCCGACTGCGCCATCGCCATGATGAAGCGCTTCGCCACCGGCGGCCAGCCCTGGGAACTCGAGGTGCAGTGGGTGGAGCCGCACGATCCTTACCTGCCGCTCAAGAAGTACCTGGACCGATACGACCCGCGCTCGATTCCCGTGCCCAAGAGTTTTCAGGAAACCTTCCGGAACAAGCCCGGCCTGCACAAGCGGGAGTCGGAAAGCTGGGGTCCAATAACCGAAGACGACGTGCGCGCCAGCCGCGCTTACTACTACGCCTACACCGAGCAGTTGGACGCGCAGATCGGGCGAGTGCTCAAGGCGCTGGACGAAACCGGCCAGGCCGGCAACACGCTGGTGGTCGCCACCACCGACCACGGCGACTTGGTCGGCGCGCACCGCATGTGGATCAAGGGCTGGATTCCGTACGAGGAGTGCTACCGCATTCCGATGGTAATTCGCTGGCCGGGACGCATTCAGCCGGGATCGAAGACCGATCATCTGGTCCAGTTGCAGGACCTGGCGCACACCTACGCCGATGCCGGCGGGGCGAAGAAGATGCCGTACGCCGACGGGCGCTCGCTGGCGCCGCTGTTCGACGACCCCGCGCGCGCGGACTGGAACGACGACATCCTGTGCGCCTACTACGGCGGCGAGTTCCTCTACACGCAGCGCATGGCCGTCAACCGGCGCTACAAATACGTTTTCAACGGCTTCGACTACGACGAGATGTACGACCTTCAGGAAGACCCGGACGAGATGCGCAACCTGGTGCACGAGAACTCGGCGAAGGCGCAGACCGGCGATATGCAGGCGCGGCTGTACGAGTTGATGAACCGCTTCGAGGACCCCTACGGCGACATGCAGGCGCGCAACTCGATCGGGAACGCTCCGAACCGTTATTGCGCGCCACGCTACCTGCCGCGCGGCCGGAAACTGTAACCGTCAGGCGGTCTTTTTCCGTAACTTCGATTTGGCGTATTCGGCGACGATCGGTAGGATCGAGATGAAAATGATCAGAATGATCGCCTTCTCGAAATGCCGGCGCACGAAAGGCACTGAGCCGAGCGTGTAGCCCAGCATGGTCATGCTGAACACCCAGCCGATGGCGCCGAAGACGTTGAACGAGGCAAAGCGCAGGTACTTCATCCCGGCGACGCCCGCCACGAACGGCGCGAAGGTGCGAATGATGGGCACGAACCGGGCGTAGACGATGGTCTTGCCGCCGTGCTTCTCATAGAAGGCCTGGGTCTTGCGCAGATGCTCCTGCTTGAACAGCAGCGAGTCCGGACGATTGAAGACGCGCGGGCCGGCGCGACGCCCCAGCGAGTACCCCGCGGCGTCGCCGGCGATGGCCGAGATCATCAGCAGCAGGTTGATGGCGACGATGTTCAGTTGGCCCGCGCCGGCAACCACGCCGACGGTGAACAACAGCGAGTCGCCGGGCAGGAAGAAGCCGATTAGGAGCCCGGTCTCGGAGAACACGATGCCGCACAGAGCGGCGTAGCCGTACCAGCCGGTGAGCACCGTCGACAGCAAGTTAATCAGGCGCTCGGGCGTGGTGAGCGTGCGCAAGAACTCCAGCAGGGGCTGTATCATTCGCGGTGCGTTCCGATGCCGGCTCTAGGTCGTTCGATACGCGCCCACAAGCCGCCGAACGGCGTTCTCGTGGATCTTGAGCTTGCCTTCGCGGATCAGCGCCGCGACAACGCCGTCTTCGAACAGCTCTTTGCGCTCGCCCGCCTTCTTGCGCTTGATCTGAGACGCCATCGCGTCGCGCTCGGCCGGCAGCTTGCTCATGTCGGCTTCGATCCTGCCGGTCACCTTCACGATGAAATAATTCTCGGCTGCCTGAATGGGGCCGAGCACGGTGCCGACCGGCTTTGTGAAAGCCTCGAGAACATAGCTGGACGCGCCGATTCCCTCGGCGGCGCTCATGCGGCCGAACGCAGGCGCGCTGCTGAATTCGCCGCCCGTCATCTGCGCGAGCTTCTTCAGATCTCCCGCGACGCCGCTCAACTTCTGCGCGGCATCCTGGCTTTTCTGCTTCGCCAGCTCCCGCGCCTTCTCACTCAGCAACATCTCGCGGACCTGCTTTTCCACCTCTCCCAGCTCGGCCAGCCGGCTCGGGGTAATGTCGGTCAGCACCGCCACCACCAGCTTGTTGCCCGCAATCTGAACGATCTGAGTAACCTGGCCCTTCTGAAGCGCCCGGACGGCTTCCGCGAAATCCTGATTCACGCCGATCTCCGGAATCGGGTCGCCCGGACCCGCCTTGTCGACCGCCACCAGTTGCGCGTCGAACTTGCGCGCGATGTCGGCCGCCTGTTGCGGACTCTTGACGAGTTGTTCGCGAATCTGGTCCGCCGAAGTCTGGACCTTCTCGATCACACCCTGCCGCTTGATCTCGGAAGCCAGCTCGCCCTTGACCTCTTCGAAGGGTTTCACGCGGGGCTCCTGCTTCTCGATCAACTGCAGAATGTGGAAGCCGTACTCGGTGGTGATGACGCCGCTAATCTCCTTCGGCTTGAGCGAGAAGGCGGTGTCCTCGAAAGTTTTCACGGTCTGGCCGCGGGTGACCCAATCCAGGTCCCCGCCCTTGATCGCCGAGCCGGGATCTTCGGAGTTCTTGCTGGCCAGGGCGGCGAAATCGGCTCCGCCACGGATTTGCTTCAACAGATCTTCGGCCCGCTTGCGGATCTTGTCCACTTCCTCCTTGGGCTTCTCGGTGGTCTTCAGCAGAATGTGGCGGACGTGAACCCGCTCCGGGGTGCGGTAGCGTTCCTTGCTCGCCTCGTAAGCGCGCCGCAGTTCGAGGTCGGGCAGGTTGAAGCCGGCGGCGACACGCGCTTCGTCCACGACCACGATCTGGAAGCTTCGCTTCTCGGGAACCCGGTAGGAAGCCGCGTCCTTCTGGAAGCGCGCCTGCACCTCCTGCGGCGACACCTGGACCTGCGCGCGGAGCTTGGACGGCATGAACCCCACGTAATCCAACTTGATCTGCTCGTTCTTCTGCCGGTACTCGGTCTCGATCTCGGCCGGCGTCACCAGCAAGCCCTCGAGCACGATGTTGCGCAGCCGCGTGAGCAGCATCTGCTTGCGCACGTTGGACTCGAACTCCGCGATGCTCAGGTTCTGCTGCGACAAAAACGACTGATAGGCTTCCCGCCCGACGAACTTGCCGTCCTGGAACATCTGCGGGAATATCGACTGGATGGCCTGCGCCAGATCCGCCTCGGTCACTTCAAAGCCCAGCCGCCGCGCCTGGTACGCCAGCGCCCGTTCGGCGATCATCTGGTTGACGTATTGCGGCACGTAGGTCGACACCATCTCCGGCGGAATGGTTCGGCCGCGCAGAGCGGCTTGAATGTTGACTTGGACTTCCCGAACGGTCAGATCTTCGCCGCCGATCACGGCCACAACCGGGTCGTCGGCCGGTCCGGCGCCGCCGAAACCGGGAATCAGCGTGATCACCATCGACAGGGCGACCAGCACCAGCAAGGCGCCCAACAGATAACGCACGGCCTTCGCACGGCTGCGAAACAGATCGAACATTCTACGGGTTCTCCAATGGTATCTAGGGTAAGCCCCAGTATAGCAGCCGACGGCGGAACGCGGCCAGCGCGCCGGCCCCGAGGCCCCTAGGCCGCGAGGCCCGAGGCCGCGAGGCCCCGAGGTTTCGACTCCCGCCCAGCCCGGTTTCCGCTTGCATTTTCCGCCATATTGAGATACCCTGAAATGGCGAAGAAAAAGCGAATAGAGAGGCGTCATGCAGCCGGCCGGGTCCAGAAAAATCGAGTTGGAATCGCTGCTGGCCGGCCGTTTCGACATTCCCCTGGGAATTCGAGAGCCCGTCGAATCGGAACGGCTCCTGGTTGGTTTACCGGAGCTGGACGGATTGACCGGCGGGCTGGAGCGCGGCGCGCTGACCGAAGTTTTTGGGGCCACCTCCTCGGGCCGGACCACCTTCGCCTTGCGCGCCTTGGCCGAGGCGACGGCGCGCGGGGAGATCTGCGCCTGGGCCGACACCTGCGATAACCTAGACCCGGCTTCGGCCGCGGCGGCGGGCGTCGATCTGGATCATCTGCTCTGGGTGCGCTGCGGGGGCGATGCCGAGCGCGCTCTTGCATCAACAGATCTGTTGCTGCAGGCCGGCGGCTTCGGCATGGTGGTGCTGGACATCGCGCACCTGGCCGAGCGCGCCGCCGGGCGCATTCCGCTGGTGGCCTGGTTCCGCCTGCGCCGCGCCATCGAAAACACGCCGGCGATTTTGCTGCTGTTGAGCCGGACGCCGCAGGCGCGCCAGTGCGCCTCGGCGGTTCTGGAAATGCGCCCGCGCGCGGCGGCGTGGTCCGGCGGCCTGCTGCGGGAGGTGCGCCTGGCGGCGGCCAGCCGCAAGCCCGTCCGCCGGGCGGAAGCGTTCTGGCGGGCGCGGGCGATCGGGTGAGGCTATGTACGCCGCGATTCACTCGCCAGCGCTTTTGAGGATCTCTTTTTCCAGGCGCACCGCCATGCTTCTTCCGTCCCGCTCGTCCAAGAGCACGATGTCCGCATCGGTTCCCAACGCCAGAGCGATCGCCTCGGCTTCTCCAAGATGCAAACCGGAGGCCAACAACCGGATGATTCGTTCTTGTCCAACGGCCTGGATTCGAATCCAACCTTCCCGAATCGCCTGTTCAATCAATGCGCCAGCCGAAGGGTGTGGGATGTTTTCGAGTTCCCTGGCGACTGCTTCCGGAACCAACACTTCGCGGAATTGCGCGCGCAGCAAATCCAGACGGCCAATCGCGGCCAGATTTGAAATCGGCGACGTATTACTCACTACGCGCATACGAGAGGTCTTGCGCCAGATCTTCGTCGCCGTAGTGCCGCGGAATGCCGCGTTGCGCGATCAGTTCGCCGAAAAGAATCCGGGACATTTCCGCGAGTTCCGCCGCCTTACCGAGCGAAAGAGCGCCCTGCGCATAGAGCGCGATCCCCAACTCCGTTCGCAACCGCGGCGCGATCTCCGCTTCGGGCAGACGGAGGCCCTGGACGATCGAGTCCGAGATCCTCAGCGTGACACCCATGACCTCACAATACCGCGATTCCGCTAGAGAATTCCACGGATGCTTCGCCGCTATCCACGCGCCGGGCCTTGGCGTCTCGGCGGTTCTGGAAATGCGCCCGCGCGGGGCCGCCTGGTCCGGCGGCCTGCTGCGGGAGGTGCGCCTGGCGGCGGCCAGCCGCAAGCCCGTCCGCCGGGCGGAAGCGTTCTGGCGGGCGGAGGCGATGGGGTGAGACTATGTTCGCCGCGATTCATGCACCGGGACATGCCGCGGCGCTGGTCGCCTGCGCGCACGAGTTTTCGCCGCTGGTGGAAGAGACGTCGCCCGACACGGTGGTCCTCGATGCCGGCGAGCTGGAGCGCCTGATCGGGCCGCCGCGCGAAATCGCGGACGCCCTCGCGCGGGCGGTGGAAGAAGCGGGCATCCGGGCGAACGTCGCCGTGGCGTCCAATTGCGACGCGGCGGTTTGCGCCGCGCGCGGTTTCGCCGGGGTGACCATCGTCCCGCCGAAAGCGGAAGCGAAAATTCTGGCGCCGCTGGCGGTGTCGATCCTCGCGCCACCCGCGGAGCTAGCCGAAACGCTCGATCGCTGGGGCATCCGCACGCTGGGCGAGGTGGCCGCGCTGCCGGACCTGGGCGTGGCGGCGCGGTTGGGCGAAGACGGTCTCCGGCTGCTTCGCCTGGCGCGCGGGGAGAACGAGCGCCCGCTGGCGCCCGCCGAAGCGCCCGCGGTTTACGAAGAGTCGATCGAGTTGGAGCACCCGCTCGAGTTGCTCGAGCCGCTGCTGTTCCTGCTGGCGCGATTGACCGGCGAACTCTGCGCGCGGCTCACGGCGCGAGGCCTGGCGGCCAACGAGTTGCGCCTGCGGCTGAAACTCGAAAGCCAGGCCGAGCACGCGGTCACCATCCGGCTGCCCGTTCCGATGCGCGCTCCGGGCATCTTCCGCAAGCTGCTTCAACTGGAGCTGGAAGGCAACCCTCCCCAGTCGCCAATCACTATCGTCACACTCGCCGTCGAGCCGGCGGACCCGCGCGTGGTGCAGCGCGGGCTGTTCGTCCCGCAGACGCCCGAGCCGGAGAAACTGGAACTGACGCTGGCGCGCATCGGGGCGATTGTGGGCCGGGAAAACGTCGGCGCGCCGGAACTGGTTGACACGCACCGCGCCGGGGCGTTTCGCATGCGGCGCGGGCTGGGACCGGGACGCGGCGCGGCGAAACCGGAGGGCGCGCGCCTGGCGCTGCGGCGTTTTCGGCCGCCGCTTGCGGCCACCGTTGCCGAGGACAACGGCCGCCCGGCGCGGATCCAGGCCCGCGGCGTACGCGGCGCGGTTCTGCGCTGGGCCGGTCCCTGGCGCACGGCGGGCGAGTGGTGGCGCGACACCATCTGGGACCGCGACGAGTGGGACGTCGCGCTCAAGGACGGCGCGTTGTATCTGGTCTATTTCGACCGCCGCGCCGGCACGTGGTTCGTCGAGGGCGCCTATGACTGAGGGCTATGTCGAGCTGCGCGCGCGCTCGGCGTTCAGCTTCCTGGAAGGCGCGTCGTTGCCCGAGGAACTGGCCGCGGCCTGCGCCGACCGCGGCCTGCCGGCCATGGCTCTGCTCGACCGCGACGGCGTTTACGGCGCGCCGCGCTTCCACATGGCGGCGAAGAAAACCGGCATTCGCGCGCACGCCGGCGCCGAAGTCTCTTCCACCGAAGGCATCCGCATTCCGCTGCTGGCGCGCACCCGCGCCGGCTACCAGAATCTGTGCCGCCTGATCACGCGCATGAATCTGCGCGCGAAAAAAGGCCAAGGCGCGGCGACGCCCGAAGAGTTCCACGAGTTCGCCGGGGGCCTGGTCTGCCTGGCCGCGTGGCCCGACCGCGCGCGCCTGGAACGGCTTGCCGGCGCCTTCGGCCGCGAGAATGTTTACGTCGAGCTGCAGCGCCACTTCGACCGCAACCAGGAGGCGCGCAACCAGGCCCTGATCGAATTGGCGCGCGCGCTCAAGCTGCCGCTGGTGGCCACCAACGGCGTCGCGCTGCACCAGCCGCGGCGGCGCGAGATGCTCGATGTGTTCACCTGCGTCCGAAATCACGCGACGCTGGAAACTGCCGGCCGGCTGCTGGCGGCCAACGCTGAGCGGCACGTCAAAACGCCGGCCGAAATGGCGCGCCTGTTCGCGGATGTGCC
>JAUYBU010000370.1 GCA_030693045.1 Bryobacterales bacterium
CGCCCCGGGCGATGACCGGCGCGACGTCCGGCGCGACACTCGGCACGACGCCCCAGGCGATGACCGGCGCGACGTCCGGCACGGCACCCGGCACGACGCCCCGGGCGATGACCGGCGCGACGTCCGGCGCGACACTCGGCACGAAACCCCGAGCTACATCCGGAACGACACTCGGCGCGACACTCGGAACGACACTCGGCGCGACGCCCGGCACCCCATCTGGCGTCAATTTCGGAGAGAGGGCGAATATCGCGGGCGGGGCAGGCGGCGGAGCAGTTGGTACGAGCACGAAACAAAGGGCGACAAAACCGGCCGTATCCATGCGCAGGGGTTTGTCCTTCTCCCCTTCTGCCTTGGGCGGTTCGGCCTTCAGTGAGCCCGGGAGGAGTTCGAGATCCGATGCGTTCCCCGCAAGTTGTTGTGGTTCCGCCGGCAGAGCCTGGCTGAGGAAGAAGGCGAAAGTGTTGTCTCCCGTGGCAGACCCGGACGCGTTGTCCAGCTTCTTAGGGGCTCCACTCGCCGCCATGGGAGCCTGGCCCAGGGCCGGGAACGGTGTGGCGAGCGGAAGAGAGCTCGAAGAGATCACAAACTGGGGGTTGCAGATCGAGCGCCATTCGCAGGTCCCTGCGGATCAAAGGGTTAGCGGGATGATGCCGGTCAAGAAATTGCCAGACAGGGGAATCCGGCAAAACATTGGCCGCGTGGACCATGGCGCTGCTTCCTTCCCGACCGGCGCTGCTGCGTGACTTTACAGAGGTTTAGCTTTCCCGGCCCGATTCGGCCCCGTGCTTGCTCTTCAGCTCATCTCGGAGAAAAGTCATGGACGCACTCACCACCGCCGCGGCCACCGGCCTACGAGCCAAGATGGAGTCGCTCGAGATGCTGGCCAACAACTTGGCCAATGCGGATACGACGGGCTACAAAATCGACCGCGAGTTCTATAGCTTGTATGTCTCTCCGGAAGCGCAGGACCCTCTGGCGCCGGCCGGCTCGGCTTCCACTCTGCCGGTCATCGACCGCCAATGGACGGACTTCTCGGCAGGCACCATGCGCACGACCGCCAATCCCCTGGATCTGGCCATAACGGGCCGTGGTTTCTTCGCGGTCAATGGTCCGACCGGGCCGCTATACACGCGCAATGGCAATTTCAAACTCTCGCCGGCGGGGATACTCACCACCAGCGAAGGCCACCCGGTCAGGATGGTCGGGGGGGCGCCGCTCCAGGCGAGTTCGTCCAGCCCCCTGAAGATCTCGGTGGATGGCACGGTCAGTCAGGACGCCGGGGCGCTCGGGCAGCTTGAGATCGTCGATTTCAAGGATCAATCGATGCTGACCAAACAGGGCGCGGGCTATTTCAATACCAGCGCCGGGGCCGTGCCGGCCGCCGCCACGGACAGCGAAGTCCGTCAGGGAAGACTGGAAGGCTCCAACGGCGCGTCGGCGGAAGAAGCGGTGCGGCTGGTGAACGTCATGCGTCAGTTCGAGATGCTCCAGAAGGCCCTCGTACTGGGAGGGGAAATGAACCGCAAAGCGGTCGAAGAAGTGGCCCGGGTGGGCTCTTGAGACGCCGGCTGAGACTTGCCGACAGGGGATAAATCATATGATTAGAGCACTATACAGCGCCGCCAGCGGCATGACGGCGCAGCAAATGAACGTCGATAACATCGCCCACAACCTGGCCAACTCCAGCACCGTGGGCTACAAGACGCGAAGGGCGCAATTCCAGGATCTGCTCTACCAGGACGTGGTGACGCCGGGGACTTCGGCCAGCCAGCAGACCGTCGTACCGACCGGGCTGCAACTGGGACTGGGAACGCGCGCGGCTTCCAACGAGATCATATTCTCGCAGGGGAGCTTCACGGCCACCCAGAATCCGCTCGATATGGTGATTCAGGGGCGGGGCTTCTTCCAGGTGCGGCAGGCTAGCGGCGAACTCGCCTACTCGCGGAGCGGAGCATTTCATCTGGACCGCGACGGGAATATGGTGACCAGCGACGGCGACCCGCTGGAGCCGCAGATCACACTCCCGCCGGATGCGCAGGTGGTCCGCATCGCTCCCGATGGGACGGTCAGCTACACGCAGCCGGGCCAGACCTCCGCACAACTGGGTGGCCAGATCCAGCTTGCCGATTTTCAGAATCCTGCCGGGCTGAACAGCCTCGGGCGCAACCTCTACCTGCCCACCGACGCGTCGGGCTCCCCCACCGTGGGTACGCCCGGCGGCCAGGAGGGGCTCGGCTCGCTGCTTCAAGGCTACCTCGAGCAGTCCAACGTGAGCGTGGTGGAAGAATTCGTCAACCTCATCGTCAGCCAGCGGGCCTATGAGGCGAATTCAAAAGTAGTGAAGGCCGCCGACGAAATGTACCAGCAGGTCAATAACTTAACGCGATGATTGCGGCCACGTTCCTTCTCGCGTCCCTGGCCACGGCGTGTCTGCCGGCCGAGGGCGAACGCATCACGGCCCGCGACCTGTCCCCTGCCGGGGCGGTCTTTGCGGCGCTCCCGCCGGAGACCTCGTTTGGCTACGCGCCGGCCCCGGGCGCAAAGCGTATTTTTCGAGCGGTGGAATTGCAGCGGCTGGCTGCCCCCCACGATCTCTCTTTGGATCCCGGCGCCCTGGTCTGCGTCGCCCGGCTAACCGAGCCGCTTACCCCGGAGCGGCTGTTGGCTTCGATGCGGGTCTCGCTGGCGGACCCGGCGGCGCGCATCGAATTGGTCGAATTCACGCGCTTCAGCGCGCCGCGCGGAGAGATCGAGTTCCCGCCGTCGGGGCTGCGGAGGCCGCCAGCGCGCGATCCAGGCGCTGCCGTTTTGTGGCAGGGCTTTGTACGCTACGACGGCCGGCGGAGATTCCCGCTGTGGGCCAAAGTCAAGATCACTGTTAATTCTACTAGAGTAGTTGCAGACCGCGACATTCGCGCGGGGACGGTGATCGAGGCTGGGCAAGTGCGCATGGAAACCTCCGAAGGGTTTCCGGCCAGCGAACCGATTGCGACTTTGATCGAAGAAGTGGTGGGGCGCGTGGTGCGCAGGGCGGTGGTGGCGGGTTCGCCGATTGCGCTCAAACTGGTGCAGCAGGCGAAGGCAGTCGAGCGGGGCGAACCGGTTCGCGTGGAAGCGTCGAGTGGCAGCGCGACCGTGGGGATGGTTGGGCGGGCGGTGACTTCGGGCTCGATCGGGGACACCGTGGTGGTTCGAAACCTCAATAGTGGCAAGAGTTTCGCGGCGCGGGTGGACCGCAAAGGCGCGGTAGTGGTGCGTGGAGACAAGGGAGAAGGAAAATGAGAACCGGCTCGCGAGTAATACTTATTGCGGCGCTCTTGATAGCGGTGTCCGCCCAGACCGGCTACGGGGCGAAGAAGACTGAAAAACAGCCGTCGCCGATTGACAACTATATCCGGGAGGCGAACAAGCGCGGGACTGAACCTGTTGTGGTCGCCGCTCCAGGATCTATCTGGTCGCCGTCTGCGCGCTTCTCCGATTCGACGCGGGATCTGCGGGCTGGACAGACGGACGACGTAATTACGATTCTTATAGTTGAGAAAGCCTCGGGGACCGCGACAGGTACTACGAAGTCCGGCAGGTCGTCCAGCGCGAGTAACTCCATCGGCGCTCTGGCAGGTTTGACGCGAGCCGTGGGGCCGTTGGCCAACCTGGCCAAGCTCTCGGGAGAAACCAAGCTGAACGGGGAAGGAACCACGAGCCGGGAGTCGGTCCTGAGCACCACTCTTTCGGCCCGCGTCACTCACGTGCTGCCCAATGGATCGATGGTGGTGGAAGGCTCCAAGACGGTTCAGATCAACTCGGAGCAGCAGTCGGTAACGGTGCGCGGCGTGGTGCGCCCGACGGATCTGACGCCGGGCAACATGGTCCGATCGGATAGGATTTCCGACCTGGATGTGCGCATCAACGGCAAGGGGGTTGTCGGGGACTCCATCCGGCGGCCGCACTTCCTGTACCGGTTGTTGCTGGGACTGCTTCCGTTTTAGTCTATGACACAACTTTAGCAACCGCTCCCTCACGGTCGCGGCTCGGAATCGCATTCTGAGCCGCGACCGTGAGGGAGCGGTAATGCCGATTAAGGATTGCCAATGAAACTATTGACCCGGCTGGTAGCCGTCTGGATCGCATCGTCGCTTGCCGCCTCAGCGCTTATCGCGCCAGTGGGGGGCACGCGATTGAAGGAACTTGCGGCCCTGGAAGGCGTGCGCGACAACCAGTTGATCGGCTATGGGCTGGTGGTCGGTTTGGCCGGCACCGGCGACCGGCGGCAGACGGTCTTCTCGGCGCAGAGCCTCATCAACATCATCGAGCGGATGGGGGTTTCGGTGCCGTCGTCGGCGGTTCGCGTGAACAACGTCGCGGCGGTTTTGGTGACCGGCACCCTACCGCCATTCGCGCGGGCCGGGACCCGCCTCGACGTGACAGCCGCGGCCATCGGAGACGCCTCGAACCTGCAAGGAGGGCTGCTGGTGATGATGAGCCTGCGCGGCGCCGACGGACAGGTCTACGCGGTGGCGCAAGGAGCGGTGGTGACCGGGGGTTTCGTCGCGGGCAAGGCCGGCAACAGCCAGACTGTGAATCACCCAACCGTCGGCCGGGTGCCGGGCGGGGCCATCGTCGAGCGCGCCGCTCCATCGGTCATGCCGGGCAAGGAACTGCGTTTTCAGTTGCAGCACGCCGACTTCGCGACGGCCGCCCGCATTGCCGAGGCGGTGAACAAGAAGTACTCCAACCCCGGGAAGGCCGTGGCGCGAGCGGAGAACTCGGCGTTGGTGAGCGTCGAAGTTCCCGTGGCGTACGCTTCGCGAACCACTGAATTCATCGCCGAACTGGAGAGTCTGCGAGTCGAAGCGGACCGCACGGCGCGCGTGGTGGTCAACGAGCGGACCGGGACCATCGTCATGGGCAAGGAAGTAAGGATACGGCCGGTGGCCGTGATGCACGGCAACCTGACGGTGGAGGTCCAGACCAGCTTCGCCGTGTCGCAACCCCCGCCGCTTTCCACCGGCACTACCCAGGTAGTCCCGCAAGTGGGCGTCGCGGTGAAGGAAGAGAAAGCTCGGAATCTGGTATTGAAGGAGGGCGCGACGGTCGAAGACCTGGTGCGCGCGCTCTCGGCGATCGGGGCCACGGCCCGCGACGTGATTGCGATTCTCCAGAGCCTGCAGGTGGCGGGTGCGCTGGATGCCGAATTGGAGGTGCTCTAATGATGTCAAGCATGGAAGGTATTGGCCACGGGCTGCCGGCGGTTGCGGCGCAAGAGGGCGGAAGCGCCTCCGGGCCGCGCGCCAAGAACGATCCGGCCGCTATCCGGGATGCCGCGCGTCAGTTCGAAGCGCTGCTGCTGGCGCAGATGCTGAGAGCCGCGCGGGAGTGTGGAGCGGACGGATGGCTGGGAACGGGAGAGGATCAGACCGCTTCTTCCGCCATGGGACTAGCCGAAGAACAATTCGCGCAGGCCCTTTCGGCACAAGGAGGCTTGGGGTTGGCGAGCCTGATAGTTTCCGGTCTGTCGAAAGAGCAGTGAATCAGGCGGTCCAGGAGTTGGAGGCGTGCTCAAGGGCGGGTTCCGCCGGGGATTCCTCGGTCCATGGGGAGGCGGCGGCGGGCGGGACGGCGATGGGCGTTTCCGGATTGATTTCCTGCCAGGCTTCCAGTAATGTCGTCAACAACTTAAGCGCTTCGTTCAACGGCTCCGCGCTCTGCTGGACGTTGGCTTCCAGCAATCGCCACACGATGTATTCGTAAAGCTGCGCCAGCCGGCGGCTCAACTCGCCACCCACCTCGTGATCCAGGGAGACATTCAACTCCAACAGCGCCTCGGAAGCAACCGAGATCGCCTTGGAGCGGCCGGCAATGTCGCCTTTCTCCAGATGCTCACGCGCCTCGCGGATTCGGTCGATGGCCAGTCGGTAAAGGATTCTGACCAGTTCAATGGGGTCCGCGGCCAGGACCCTGTTTTCCAGGTAGGTGTCGTAAGCGCTGGTCGACATCGTTCTCCTCTAGACACGCTTATCGGCAGAAAAACGATTTGTCGCAGCGCGGCCGATGGGATTCAGTTCCCCTTTTCGCTCGCCGCGATTTCCTGGGCCCAACGCAACATGTACTCGGGAGGTATCTGCTGGATCACGTTTCTGGTCGTCTTATCGATCAGGCGGACGACAGCGCGCTTTGAAAGACGGTCGAACACGAAAGTGAGTTCGCTGTTGGAGCCGGACAACTCGGTGGCGTTGATGCTCTTGATCGCCGTAACGATCTCACGGTTCTCCGCGGCGTGTTCGGCACCGAAAGGCACCGGTGCTGGAGTGGGTGCAACTCCCTGCAACGCAGTGATATCCATGACGTACTCCTTGGGGGGCGCCTCGCGTCGGATGGCTTCCGTACCCGGAGGGCTTCCATGCCCATCGGCTTCGAGAATCGTCCCTGTTGTAGCTTATCGGTGCTCCAGGCGCTGGTTCGAGACTTTCGATTCCCGAAATGTTCAGCCGGTCCGTCAATCAACGAAACCCGCCGCCGCAGCCTGGAAGCGCGCCATTGATCCGCAGCAGGTCGCTGAGCCGCGACCGGGCGGGGGAGTGGTCGCGTTCGGCGAGTTCCGCAATTGGCTTAGTGGATCAAGCCAGCGGCATCCTGACGCAAGCGGGGGGAGCAATGAACCCGCCCAGAAGGTGCCGCGCGCACGCAAGCGGGGTTTCCGTCTCGAGCAGGAACGAACGACAGCCCGATCGCCCCTCGACGCGAGCCTTGCCGTGGCCGTGACTCACGCGGTAGGCCATGCGCGCGCCATGCTCGGCCGCCAGCGACTCCAGCGGCCAGTCCGAGGATGACACCGTGTGGATCGATCCGTCCTGACGGATCAGAATCGCCGTTTGAGTGGCGGGTTGCGCCGAACGGGCCGCCGCTTCCGCGGTTTCCAGCAGACTCTGGCCGTTTCTCAGAAACTCGTCCACAAGGGACTCATCGGTCCCGGGCGAAGCGTGTCGAATCGAATCCGCCGCCGGACGGAGTTATTGCCGCTCCCTGTTCCAGCGCGCCAGGTGGGCCTCGGCCGCCGCCGGGCGGAGCTATTGACGCTCCCTGTTCCAGCGCGCCAGGTGGGCCTCGGCCGCGAAGGTCTCGATTTCCCGGTTCAGCTCGGTCCGCCATTGGGCGTGCCGGTTGGCCCTGAGCTTCTCGATCAAGCGGAGCCGGCGCTGGGCTTCCAGCAGGCGCTCGTGCGCCTTGGCGATGAGCTGCTCCTGCTCGCCGCGCCGGCGGAGAAGTGCGCGATCCTGGCCGTCGAAATGGACCAGGCGGGCGGCGTGGGCGTTGAGATCGGCGCCATCGATGCGGCGGGCCCGAAGGATCTCGTGGTGGGCCACCACGCGTTCAGCCGTGAGCCGGGCGCGGGACTGCTCGATCTGCTCCAGCTCAACGCAAAGCAGTCTCATTTTGTACTGCTCGAGTTCGAGTTCGGTGCGCCTCCAGGCGAGCACCTTCTCCAGGCGGAAGTGGAACGATTGCAAAGGCTGGCGCTCCTATCCTGGGAGGGTGGACGCCAGCGTCGAGAGCTTGCTCAGCGTGTCCTGCATAAGCGACTTGTCGGAGGGCTCCTGGCGCAGGAATTCGAGCAGTCCGGCCCTGGTTTGCAGGACCGTGTCCAGACGCGGGTTGGTGCCGGAGACGTAGGCCCCAAGCGCAATCAAGTCCTCCGACTGCTGGTAGGCGGACATGGCCTCGCGCACCTTCCGGGCCCACTGGCTCTGCTCGAGGGTGGTGACCTGGGATGTCAGACGGCTGACCGAATTGAGCACTTCGATGGCCGGATAGTGGCCCGAGGCCGCCATCTGGCGCGAAAGAATGATGTGACCGTCGAGGATGGCGCGCACGGCGTCGCAGATCGGCTCGTTGAAATCGTCGCCCTCGACCAGGACGGTGAAGAAGCCGGTGATCGAGCCGCGGTGGAAGTTGCCCGCCCGCTCGAAGACCTTGGGCAGCAGGCTGAATACCGACGGCGTGTAGCCTTTTTGGCTGGGAGGCTCGCCCGCGGCCAGGCCGATTTCCCGCTGCGCCATGGCCAGCCGGGTGACCGAGTCCATGACCAGCAGAACGTTGGCGCCCTGGTCGCGGAAATACTCGGCGACGGCCAGGGCAACGAAGCAGGCGCGCACGCGCAGCGGCGCCGGCCGGTCGGAGGTCGAAACGACCACCACGGAACGCTTCATGCCCTCCGGCCCCAGTTCGTGATCCAGGAACGCCCGGACCTCGCGGTTACGCTCCCCGATCAGGGCGATCACGCTGACGTCGGCGAAGTTGTGGCGCGACATGCAGCCCAGCAGCGTGGTCTTTCCGACGCCGCTGCCGCCGAAGATACCGATCCGCTGTCCCTTTCCGATGGTCAGCAGGCTGTCGATGGCGCGGATTCCGGTCACCAGCGGCTCGACGATATGCTGGCGCTCGAGCGGATTGGGGGGCGTCCTGTACAACTCGTAGGCGGCCTCCGGTTCGATATCCGGCCCGCCATCCATGGGCCGGCCGAAGCCGTCGAGCACGCGGCCCAGAAGGCCGCTTCCCACGTCGATGCGCGCCTCGCCGCTGCGGGCGACGATGGGATCGCCCAGTTGCAGACCGGCGGTCTCATCCAGAGGCATGGACAAGACCCGGCCGTCGCGAAAACCGACCACCTGGGTTCGAATGCTTCGCCCCTGGGAGACGCAAATCTCGCAGAAGTCTCCGATGGCCGCCACCGGGCCGAGCGACTCCACCAGCAACCCGACCTGCTCGACCACCTCGCCGGTCCAGCGCATCGGATCGATGCCCTCCAGATCCGCCAGGTAAGGACTCAGGTTCAATCCCTCTCCGGAAGTCATGATTTGCCACCATCCGGCCGCGCCGCGCCGGCGTATCCACTCGGGTTCAATCCCTCTCCGGAAGTCACGATTTGCCTCTCAGTCTGTCGGCAAGTCCCCGGCTGATCTCCTGGAGTTGCGTGTCGATGGAGGCGTCCAGGTTACCGCGGGTGGTTTCAAACACGACGTCTCCGGACTCGCGTCCGCCGTCGGCCACAACCTGGACGCCGCGGCCCGAGGCCAAGCTCTCCAGCGCCTTGCGCACGGCGGCTTCCAGGTCCGGGTGAACCCGTATGCGGTGGATCTCCTGGGATTGCACTTTTTCCAGAGCGGCTTTCATAAGTCCGGAGATGGCCTCCGGGTCGACGCTGATTTCGCGATGCAAAATGCGGCGGGCGATGGCAATCGACAGTTTCACCAGATCCGACTCGGCCTCTCTCCGGATTCGGGTCCGGAGGCCCGCCACGACGTCGATGGAGTGCGCCAACCGCTCCAACACGGGCTGGACGGCGCCGAGAGTTCCGGCTGCGCCTTCCCGATACCCTATCTGGCGGGCCTCCTCGACGCGTACTTCCACCTGCCTGGCGGAAGCTGCCGCATCGTCCGCCGCCTGGGGAGACTTGGCGGAGGGCTTCTGATCCCGGGTTTCCGAGGCCGAGCGCCACTGCATCGGGCCGGTCGTGGTTTGCTGCGCGCCCCGCAGAACCTTAGACGACATATTCGTCGGAGCCCCCTCCGCTCAAGCTGAGGACTCCCTCCTCCTCCATCTGGCGGATGACCGCGATGATCGCCTGTTGCGCGGCTTCGACTTCCTTGACCTTGACCGGGCCCGCGGCCTCCATGTCCTCGATCAACATTTCCCGGCCGCGCTGCGACATGCCTTCGATCAGTCTGTTCCTGAGCTGTTCGCTGGTCCCCTTCAAGGCCACGGTCAACAGCTTGCGATCGATCCGGGAGACCAACTCCTTGATGCCGTTCGGGTGGACCGTGGACAGATCCTCGAAAACGAACATCAGGTGACGGATCTGGTCGACCAGTGGGGCATCCTGCTCTCCGATGCTCTCAAGGATGTCCCGGGTGGCGCCGGAATCCATCCGATTGAGCAATTCGGCGACCGCCTTCACGCCGCCGTAAGATTGCCGGCTAAGCTGCCCCAAACCTTTAATTCTAAGATGGATAATGCCGACGATTTTATTGATTATCTCGGGCGAGATCTGGTCCAGACTCGCCATTCGCAGAGCCGCCTCCGAGCGGATCTCGACGGGCAGCGACATCAGCAGCGCGGCCGCCTGCGTAGGACTCAGTTGGGAAACCACCAGCGCGATGGTCTGGGGGTGCTCGTTCTGGACGAACCTCGCCAGTTGCTGCGGATCCGCCTTCTGGAGCGCGCTGAAGCCTTCGGAGTTCGTGCGCAAAGTGTGGACCAGGCGTTGCAGGATCTTCTCGGCCGGCTCGGCGCCGAAAGCTCCGACCAGCAGACGCTTGGCCTGGTCCAGGCCGCCCTTGCGGACGATGTCCCGCGCCACCACCATCTGGTGGAACTCCTCGAGAACGCGAACAGCCTGGTCCGGGCCCACCGAACTGGTGCGAGCGACCTCGCGGCTGACCCTCTGGACCTCGTCTTCCGTCAGTTGGCGCATCAGTTCGGCGCTGGCCTCTTCGCCAAGGGTCATCAGGAGGATGGCCGCCTTTTGCGGGCCCGAGATCGGTTTCGAAGTTTGATGTGAATCCGAATTCACGGCAGTCTCAATCCTAAGGACTTGTCACGAAATGGCCGTTCCAGGCGGAAAGCACCGCTTGCTGACGCGCGCGGCTCGGTAGCGGTTTCCGAGCCGCGACCGGGGTGCCCTCTGGGCCGGGAGTGGTTGTTTCATGACCCGTCCTAACATTCCGGCTCATTGCGTCTTTTCATCCTCGCTGAGCCAGGTTTTGAACACCTGGGCCGAGGCTTCCGGCTCTTTCTTGACGGCATCTCTCAGATTCGCTGTGAGGATCTCCGCCTTCCCGAGAGGGGCCGATCGCAATTCGGGGTAACCCGACGCCGAGCCCTTGAGATGCCTTTCCGCCTGCCGTTCGGGAGGCGCAGCTCTCTCGGGAGGCTCGCCCTCGGCCAACTCCGGCGGTGCGCTGACTCCGCCTGTCCGCCGTCGCTTCTTCCTGGCCCGCCAGATCGCCGCGAATATCACGAGCAGCAGCAGGACGCCGCCGCCCAGGGCGCCCAGGTACAGCGCCTTTTGGCCTTTGAGCTGTTCGATCCAGGCTGGCTGCGGCTTCGGACTGGTCGAGGGACTGGCGGGCTCTTCCTGGTTCAGCGTCGATTCGAAAGCCAGGCTTTCGACAATCAATTGATCGCCGCGCTCCTTGTTTAAGCCGATGACGGCGGCAACCAGGCCCTGGATGACCTTCAGCTTCTCGGGCGACGGCGGCTCGACGGTGCGTCGCATCACCGCGCCCGTTTTGGCCCACTTCACTTCGTGATCCACCAGCACGGCCACCGACATGTGCTTGACGGCTCCTTGCGGCAACTTCGTTCGCCGCACCATGCGGCTGGACTGGTAAGTGATGTTTTCGGTGGTTCGGGAAAGCCCGCCTTGCGAGGTAGCCGGCCGCGAAGTGGGGCGGGGAAGGTTGGATGCGGTTCCGGGAACCCCGGAGGCGCCGGCGGCCCCGCTGGTCTCATCCGTCTTCATCGAGGTAACCATGACCGAGCGGTTCGGGTCGAAGGTTTCCTCGCTCTGCTCGCCGCTGGTGAAGTCGCACTCCAGCGCGGCGCTGGCGCGGAACTTCTCCGGCCCCAGCAGTGGATCGAGGGTCAGGTTGATCTTGGCCACCAGATCGCGTTCCATCGCCTGCCGGTATTCCAACGTGGCTTCCGAGGCCTGCTCGCCGTCCGGGCCGGCCGGCCGGCGGGGCCGGTTGAGCAGGTTCCCCTGCATGTCAAGCAAGGAAACCGCGTCCGGCGACAGGCCTTCCACCGCGCTCGCAATCAGGTTGCTGACGGCCGCGATGTTCTGCGGGGTGAGGCGAGCGCCAAATTTGAGTTTCACCATCACGCTGGCTTTGGCCTGCTGCCGCGACTCCAGGAAAACGGAATCTTTCGGAAGGGTGAGGTGTACCCGGGCCTCCTCCACCGCCGACAGGCACACCACCGAGCGCTCCAGTTCTCCTTCCAGCGCGCGCCGGAAATTAACCTGCTCGGCGAACTCGGTGGCCCCAAAATTGGTCTTGTCGAACAACTCGAAGCCGATGCGGCCGTTCCGGGGCACCCCGGACGCGGCCAGCGACAGCCTCAACTCGGCCACCTGCGCCGAGGGCACCAGCACCGTCCGGCCATCTTCCGACAGCCGATACAGCGTTCCGCCCGCTTTCAACTTTTCGACCACGGCGCCGGCGTCTTCGGCGCCGCGGGCCGTGTAGAGAGGCCGGAAATCGCTCTCGGTCTTCCAGCGGGAAAGGTAGAACAGACCCGTTCCCACGGCCACCGCCACCAGCAGAAGGCTGATACGTTGGCCGGCGGACAAGCTCGCCCATAATTTTCTTAGTTGCAGCATTCGGGGGACTTATATCTGCATCTGCATGATCTCTTTGTAGGCTTGGGCCACCTTGTTGCGCGTCTGTAGAAACAGGTCCAGCGCCAGTTCGGCCCGTTGCGCCGCCAAAATGGTGGTGTGCAACTCCCCGCCTTCTCCGGCGAGGTAGCTCTCGATGCTCTTCGTGGCGTCCTGCCGGGTCTGCTCGACTTTTCCGATGGCTCCCTCGATCAGGCTGCGGAAGTCCCCGGAACGGGACGCCTCGGCGGGAGCCTGGCTGATCTCCGGAAAGACCATCGCGCGAATTGGAGAAATGGCCGGCATGCTTTATCCTTTCCTCATCGCAGCAGGTCCAGCGAGCGCTGGATCATGTCCTTGACCGAGGCAATCGCGGCCACGTTGGCGCCGTAATTCCTCACCGCGCCCATCAGGTTCACCATGTCCTCGGCCGGGTTGGCGCGCGGAAACGCCACGTAGCCCTGGGGGTCGGCGTCGGGATGCCCGGGCAAGTACCGCTTCTCCGGCTCGCGGGTATCGACGATGGTCTCGCGCACCCCGACTCCGGTGAGGCCGGGCGTCGTGAGGGACTCGAATACCGAGGCGAAGGGAGACGTCACGGGCCGCGACTCGAACACCACATCCTTGCGCTGGTAGGGTCCGCCTTCCGGAGTCCGGGTGGTCTCGGCGTTGGCCATGTTCTCGACCAGCAGGGTGGCGCGTTCCCGCTGCGCCGCCATGCCCGAAGCGCTGACTGAAAGCAAAGAAAACAAGCTCATTGGCTATCTCCTCTGATGGCGGACCTTATCGCCCGGATCTGGGAACGGAGCAGGTTGGAAGCGACGTTGAATCGCAGCGCGTTCTCGGCCAGCAGCCGGGCTTCGCGATCCAAACTCACGTTGTTGCCGTCATTCTTGGTTTTCAGCCCCGTCACCTCGACCGCACGCGGTGCCGCTCCCTCGATTTGGCTCAGAAACTCCATCTGGAAGTCGAGGTCCTTGGTTTTATAGCCGGGCGTGTCGGCGTTGGCGACGTTGGAGGCGACCAGCGTCTGGCGGGCACTGACGACGTCGAGGTAGTGTTCCAAGCGGGCGGCGAGAGGATCCAGCATTGCACTGACCTGTAATGCACTTGCCCTGCCAGAGCGAATGAGCTTGATTTGAACGAGATGCGGGCGTTGCCGGTGGCGTGAAGTTGCCGCAGGCAAACTCTCGCCGGAGGGTTCAGCCGTCCAGCGTGAAGGTAGTTGTGGGGCTAGCGGCGAGGGCGCGGTAGGGACGGCCCACCGAAATTTGCGCCAGTTGGTCGGCGGTGTGCGCACGGCCGGCGCGAACCATCCGGGTGGTCCAGTGCAGCAAGTCGATCGCCTGCCGGACAATCTCAACAGCCTGCGTGTCTCCCGGAGAGAGGCGGCCCGCCGCGGTCTCCACCGCGTGGCCGTAACGGGCCAGGATCTCCTCCGCCTCCGCGTAGGAGCCGGATTGGACCGCCGAGC
Source organism: Bryobacterales bacterium (assembly GCA_030693045.1). Lineage (GTDB taxonomy): Bacteria > Acidobacteriota > Terriglobia > Bryobacterales > Bryobacteraceae > JACQZT01. The sequence continues at coordinate 13,854 of JAUYBU010000370.1, forward strand.
GCAGGCCGGCCCCGGTTTCATCGAGCCCGCTCATTAGTAGTAGTTCCTCTGGTTAACGAGCATCGACTCCATCAGTCCGTTCATGAAGTTGACCTGCTGTTCCATCGAGGCGATCAGCGCGTCGGAGGCGGCCATGCGCGCCTCGAGGTTCTTCTGGAGAGCGTCGATGCGTGTTTGTTCCTCCGCGATGCGGCTGTCCTGCTGGGTCAGTTGGGCCTGGATCCCGCTGATGGCCGTCTTGATGGCGCCGTTGGTGGTGTCCTCCAGTCCGGCCATCACGTCGCTGGCGTACTTCATGAAACCGCCGGTCGAGGAACTGCCCAGGAAATCCGACAGCGCCTGGAACTGCCCGTCGGTAGCGGCGCTGAACACCGCCTGGTCCAGCGACAGCTTCCCTTTGTCGTCGAAGCCGAGCCCCAGGGAGGAGAGCGAGGAAATGGGACCGCTTCCCGACGAATACCCGGCGATGTCGCGTAGCGACTGGGACAGAACGTACAGCATCGAAGAGCCGCGCAGCGCTTTGCTGCCGCCCTCGGCGTGATACTTATCGATCTCGTCCACGGCCGCGTTGTAGGCTTTTGCAATGCTGGACAGCGTGCCACCCACCCCGGACGTGTTGTGGGAGACGGTAATCTGCGCGGTGCCTGCCTTGAGCAACGTCGCCGGCAGGCCTGGCGCAATGGTCACGCTTCGCGAGTCGCTCTCGATTGCCACGGTGGGCTGGCCGTTCACCCTGTAGCTGGCCAGCGTGCCGGCCGAAGGCGTGCCGAGCAGGTCCGTGGTTCCATCCGTCAGCTCCACCGAGACCGCGCCGAGTTTCGTGCTCGCCAGCGAAAGGCGATAGTCGGGCGTCGCGGAGGTCCCCAGGTTGACGATCGTCGCCTCGACCCCGGCGCCGCTGGCGTTGATGGCATTGGCGAGATCCGTCAGCGTGTTCGCCGCGGGCGTGATCAGGGGTTGAGCGACCCCGCCCACCGTCAAGGTGAAGTCGGCGGACGTACTGATGCTGGTGGTGGAAGGATCGGTGACCTTCAGCAGGCCGGCGTCCTTGCTCATGACCGACGTATAAGAGCCAATGTCGACGACTTCCAGGCTGTAGACTCCCTGGAAAGCGCCGGTTCCCGCGCTGGCTCCGGCGACGCTGCCGTCGGAGACCGCGGAGTTGTAGGTTGCGGCCGCCGACCCGAGGCTGGCGATCGCGCTCTGAAGAGATGAAAACTTGGCGTCCATGGCGACCAGCGCCGCCGACTGATCGCCGAGCGCGACCTTCGCGGTCTGCATCTGGGTCATCGACAGCGAGGCGATGGCCACGCTGCGGTTGATGATCTGCTGGAAGTCGGTGGAATAGCGGCTGCTGCCGCTGAAGATCGAACCGCTGGCGCTCATAAGTTCCCCTCCTGTGTTAAGGGTCAGGCCGGCCCGGCCGCATCCGGGCCGGCCTTAACTCACTCCAGCTTTGAACTACCCACGCAAGAGCGCCAACACCTGCTGCGGAGCGGAATTGGCCTGCGCCATGGCCGCTATCGAAGCCTGCGTCAACACTTGGACTTTGGTCAGGTTGGCCGCCTCGACCGCAACGTCGGCATCGCGGATGCGCGATTCGGCCGCGGCATAGCCGCTTAACTGCGACTGCGCCAGTTGAATCGAGTAAGCCAGCTTGTTCTGCCCGGTTCCGACCTTACCTTGAAGCGTGCCGAGTCTGGAAACCGCGGTGGCGATGGCGGCCAGAGCAGTCAGCGCGTCCGAGGTCGCGTCGCTGCCTGCCACCATGTCGGTCACCGTTCCAGTCGCACCGGAAGCTAAGCCGCCGAAGCCGGTGGTATTGAGGTCGGCGCCGCGCACGATGGTGAAATCGGCGGAGCTTTGGAGCATGATTTCGGTGGTTGTGGCATCGGTCAGCCGGACCACGTCAACCCCGCTGCCCGCCAACTGGCTTTTGAGCGAAGTGATGATCGGCTCGAGAGTACTGCCGGCCGACAGAACGACGGCGATGGCGGAACCCCCGGCCGGCGTGATGGTCAGGGTAATGGCGGCTGTGTAGATACCTAACGTCGTTCCGAGGTCGATGTTGTACTTGGCGGTGTTGAGTATCGAGTTGGCAGCGGTGAGGGTGGCATTGGCCGCCGTTCCGGCGCCCACGGAGGCATCCGCCGAGACCGCGAAGGAATTGGTCGAAACAGCCTGCAGATAGCCGGTTGTGGCATTGGCCGAGAATGTAATTCCCATCCCGAGCACGCCGTTGTTCAACTGGGTAATGACGTCGCTCCCGAGAATGCCGGCGCTACCGCCGGCGACTGCAACGCTAACCGTGCCGGTTGTGGTGGCGATGTTGAAGGTCTGGGAACTGGCGGTGAGGATGGCAGTCGCAGCGCTCAGATCTACGGCGCCGATGGTGACCTGCAGGCCGGTGCCGCCCACGTTTGTGACGTCGACCCCGAGGGAAGTGGAATTGACGCGGTCGGTGGTGGCCGACAGGTCGATCCCGATCTGGCTGTTGGCCTGTGCCGACCCGCCGCCGATGTACACCGAGATGGCCTTGTTGTTTCGCGAGGCAGCGGCCTCGGTTCCCGATCCCAGGCCGATGTTGGCCGCCTGCCGGTTGATTTCAGTCAGCAGGCTTTGGTACTCGTTGTTCAGAATCGTGCGATCGCCGGTGAATGTGCTGGAGGCCGACTGCGTCGCCAGCGTTTTCAGACGGTCGAGGATCTTGGAGACGTTGTTCAAGCCGCTATCGACGATCTGGAGCTGGCTCAGGCCGTCGTTTGCGTTCCGGACGCCCTGGGCCAATTCCGCGATGTCGCTGCGGAACTTGTTGGCCACGGCCAGGCCCGCGGCGTCGTCACCGGAAGAGTTGATCCGGTAGCCGGAGGTCAGGCGCTCAATGGTCTTGCTCTGAAACTCGTTTGTCACACGGAGGTTTTCCTGTGCGACGACAGAATTCACGTTGGTTTGAATGGAAATCGACATTGCTTTTTACGTCCTTGTTTTGGGATATCCCGGCATCTTGCCGGGCGGCTGATTTTTCAGCCGATGTCAAACATGTCGGTCCTGCAACGGAGATGTCGAGGAATACTTTTGAGCGCGGTGGCTGTACTACCGCCATCATACTTCCTTGAGATGAGCCGATAAGCCAGATTGAGGCATTTTGTAGCCACGGCACTGCATCTATGGGGCTAGTCGACCGTCTCCGCAACAACCGCGTGGCATCGCCGCCGGCCGGCGCCGGAAGGGTATCTCGAGCATGAAACTCGGGCGGAACGATGCCTGTCCGTGCGGCAGCGGACGCAAGTACAAGAAGTGTTGCCAGGCCGAGGCGGCGCATTCGCGGCGCGGGCAGGATCCGGGCCTTGTGTTTGCACAGGCGCTGCAAGAACACCAGCAGGGCCGGCTGGAAGGGGCGGAGCGCTTGTGCGGGCAGGTCCTTGCCGCCGATCCGCGACATGCCGGCGCGCTTCACCTGCGGGGGCTTCTCGCCGTGCAGGCCGGGCGTCATGACCGGGCCGCGGAACTGATCCGCGAGGCCATCGTCCTGCATCCGGGTTCCGCCCAATACCACGCCAACCTGGGCGTCGCTCTCGAGCGGTTGGAGCTGCGGGAGGAGGCGGCGTCGGAGTGCATCGAGGCGCTCCGGTTGTCGCCCGATTTCCTTGACGCACTGTGCAATCTCGGCGCAATCCTGTGCGATCTCGGCAGGCCGGAAGAGGCGCTGCCGCACCTGGAGAAGGCGGCCGCTCTGGCCCCTCGATCCATTAGCGCTGTTCAGGGGTGTGCTCACGCGCTGTCGGAAATGAAGCGCTGGGCGGAAGCCGCGCCGCACTTTGCGCGGTGGGCGGCGCTGGATCCGGACAACGCCACCACCCGTCTCAAAATCGGCGACTGTTACTGGAAGCAAGGCCTCTGGCAAGTGGCCGCGGCGCACTATTCGAAGGCGCTCGAGCTGAAGCCCGGCTCGGTTGAGGCGGCCAACAATCTGGCTGTCTGCTTTGGCGAGGAAGGCCGGAGCGTCGAGGCTCTGGCGGTTCTCCGCGAGGCGGTGAGGCTCAATCCCGACAGCGCGGCCGCATGGGCGAATCTGGGTTGCACCATGCGGAGCCTGGGCCAGGAGGAAACCGGGTTGCGATGCCTGGACTTCGCGATCGCCCTCAATTCGACCCACGTCAACGCGCTTTGGAACCGTTCTCTGAGCTTGCTGGCCCTGGGAAGAATGGCCGAGGGCTGGGCGGAGTACGAGTGGGGTTGGAAGACCGGCACCCGAAAGCCGGAGCGGCCATGCGGGCAGCCCCGTTGGGACGGGAGCGATCCGGCCGGCAAGACCATCCTGGTCTGGATGGAGCAAGGACTCGGCGACCACATCGTCTTTTCGAGCATGCTGCCAGACCTGCTCCGGGCCGGAGCGCACTGCATCGTCGAGTGCCAGCCGCGGCTGGTCACGCTGTTTGAACGCTCCTTTCCCGGTGCGGAGGTGGTCCCTCAAACCGTGCCGCCGCACCCGCGCACGCGAGAGCCCGGCATTGACCTTCAGATCCCCGCGGCGAGTCTGGCGCGATGGTTCCGCCCCAGCCTTGAGAGTTTTCCGAAACGCCGCGGCTTTCTGGTTCCCGATCCGGCGCGGGTGGCCCGCTGGAGGGACCGTATCGGGGCATTGGGGCCAGGGCTCAAGGTGGGCATTTGCTGGCGCAGCATGGCGAACAAAGATGCACGCTCGCTGGATTCCACGCAACTGAGTCAGTGGGGCCCTATTCTGACCGTCCCGGGCGCGCACTTCGTGAATCTCCAGTACGACCGGTGTGACGAGGAACTCCGGGAAGCCGAGCGCCGGTTCGGCACGCATATCCATGTCTGGGACGACATGGACCTCAAGGACGACCAGGAAGGGGTGGCCGCGCTGATCCCGGCGCTGGACCTGGTTCTGTCCGCATTCACGGCGGTGGCCCAGATGGCCGGGGCGGTCGGAGCGCCAGCCTGGGTTCTGTCGCACCGCGGCGTCCAGGGCTGGTGGGGACTGGGAACCGACTATTGTCCCTGGCACCCCAGCGTTCGGTTCTTCCCCTGCGAGGCCACCGGCACCTGGGAACCGGTGATCGAAACCATGGCCTCCGAACTGAGGCGCCCTGGAACAATAGTATCAGCGCGCCACGGCTAAAGCTGGCGGCTTTCCGTGACGGCGGAGTGGGTCCCCGCGCGGGCCGACAAAACTCCCGACAGGCCCAGTTTCGCTGGTTGCGAAGGCGGCGGACAGCGCGCGGCTGCGCCTCTGACTCGTCCCGCGGCCGGTTCGAAGAGTTGTGTCTCACCCGGCCGCGGACATCAGGCTCCGACGGTTGAATCTCCGCCCGGGGCGCGGAAGGCGAGCTCGGAACCGACCTGGGTGGCAGAGGCGGCGGCCGGATTCATGATGAGGCCGGCCGCCGCCTGTGTTTTCGTCTTCAAAAGTCGATGCGCCCGCGTATCTCGATGTGCCGGCCCTTGGCGCCCTCCACCAGGCCGCCGACCACGCCGATGTTGGTCGCTGAGATGTTGCTGGCGGGGTTGGCGAAGTTGGGGTGGTTGAACGCGTTCGAGATCGCCGAGGTGAAGGTGAACTTGAAGCGCTCGCTGAGGCTGAAGGTCTTGGCGATGGAAACGTTCTGCATGTTGTAGCCCGGCCCTTCCAGGGTGTTGTTGCCGCTGTTGCCGAAGTTGCCCGACTTGGGCACGGCAAAGCAGGAGGCATCGAACCAGCGGGTGATGTTGCGCTGACCCGCCGGCAGGTTCCCGTTGCAGACGCGGTCGGGACGCCCGCCGAAACTGTTGGTGTTGGAGGGGTCGGAGCCGGAGAAACTGGGCGAGAAGTACTTGCCCGTTTCAAGGTAGCCGATCCAGTACAGTTGCCAGCCGCCGAGCACTCCGTCCACCACCCGCGGAGCCGTGGCCAGGAAGTGGCGTCCCTTGCCCATCGGGACCTCCCACACCATGTTGATCACGCCCCGCTGGCGCGGCGTGTAAGAGTCGCGAGTCCAGCCCTTGGGCCCGTACGGGTACAGTGTGTTGGGGTTGTTGCTGTAGTTGGAAGCCCACGACCAGTGGTTGCCGAAGGTCACCTGCCCCACCTTCCGCTGAGCCTCGAAGGTCAGCGAGTTGTAATTCGCCATGCCGTCCCACTGGTACCAGGACGCGCTGTTGTACTGAGGGTAGATGCGCCGGTCGTTGGTGAAGGGGATCAGGCTGGGGGGCGGGGAGTTGACGCCCACGCCGTAGTTCATCCCGCGGTTGCGCGAGCCGACGTAGGAAAGGCGGAAGCCCACGTCCTGCCACTGCCGCTCGATGGTGAGGTTGAACTGGTGGATCTTGCCGTTGTTGACGTCCATCGGATAGCCGGAGACGCCTTGCGAAGGGATCCGCGCCCCGCCGAGAGTCGTCGGGAACGGATTGGGGAAGGTGAATGCCGGCTTGCCGCCTTCGATCACGTTCTGGTAGGTTTCGGCGATCTGGAAAGGCCCGCCGCCCTGGATCCGGTTGTAGCGTCCTAGCGTCTCGGTGAACATGCCGTAGCCGCCGCGAATGGAGGTCTTGTCATTCAACCGGTAGGCGAAGCCGATGCGGGGGAGGAAGTTGTTCTTGTCCGGATGCATGCGCACGTCGCCGGTTACGATCTTGATGTTCTTCGGGTAGAGCGGGCTGATGCGGTTCTCGGTCCCCGCCGGAATGATGACGTTGCCGGAGACCGGGTCCCAGTTCAGCATCAGGTTGTCGTCGAACAACGGCGAGCCGAAGCGATCCCACCGCAAGCCCAGGTCGAGCGTGAGGCGGCTGCTGACCTTGAAGGAATCGGTGATGAACAAGCCGAGTTCGCTGTCCTTGCGAGTCCGGTTCGTCAGAGGATCGAGCCGGGTGCTGGTGAATGGGATGCCGAGCATGAAGTCGGCGTAGCTGTAACCCGAAAACGACCCGTTGAAGGCGAACGAACCGTAAGTTCCTTCCGGAATGTTTCCCGCGAAGCGGGACTGGGGTTTGAACTCGCCGCCAAACTTGATGACGTGTTTTCCCTTGGACCAGGTCACGGTGTCCGCATATCCCCAGTCGTGATCGTTCTGCACCACGCCGCCGGGCGAAGTGTAAAGCGATGCGAAACCCGTGATGTCCATCCGGGGGAACCCCTGTGCGCTATATCCCTTCGGGTTGACGCCTTGCAGGCCAAGCTCCTTCACTGCTGCGTCCCCTTTGAACGGGGTCACGCCGTATAGTGTGTCGCCGTCAGTGTACTTCTCCTTATACAGCCCTACCCGGAATGTGTTCACCAGCGTCGGCGAAAAGACATGGGTATCCTCCGCGACAAAGTGGACGTTGAACCGCACGCGGGTCCGCGTAAACGCGGGGAAGTTCAAGGGCAGCACGTACAGTCCCCAATTCTCGATCAGCCGCCCCATCAACCGGTTCTTGCTGGTCACATTGTAGTCCACGCGCTGTGTGAAATCCTTCCGCAGCGCGTAGTCGGTCGGAAATGGGAACGTGAATCCGTAGTTGTTGGCCAGCGCGTCGGCGCCGCCGCGGTTGGGCGCCGGCATGTACTTCTCGTTGACTTTCTGCGACAGCGCGTTCAGCCGGTTGGCGGGAACGATGTTGCCGGCGAACGGGTTGCCCGTCAGCGGGTCCTTCACGATCGTCCGGGGCAGCAACTGCGAGAAATTCCCCTGCCGCATCGACGCGGTCGGCACAGTTCTCAGATAGAACTGTTTGCTCGGCACCTTCAAAATGTTGGCCGACGCATAGAAGAACACTTTGTCCTTGATGGCCGGGCCGGAGGCGCTGACGCTGATGGTGTGAAGCAATTGCTTGGCCTTGGTGGTCTCGAAGAACTCCTTGGCGCCCAACGCCGAGTTCTGGTGCCAGTAAGCGGCTCGTCCGTGAAACTGGTTGGCGCCGGACTTGGTGATCATGTTCATGAAACCGACGCGGGCGAACTCGGCCGTATTGTTCACCGTGACCACGCTGATCTCCTGCGCATCCAGAATGTCGTTGATCTGATTCACGGCATTATCATTGGTATGGCCGTCCTGACCTTGCTGGACCTGACTGGACGACTGGCCGGCCCATTGCGAACTCCAGACGCCGCTGGTCTGCGAAATCAGCGGCAGGGTGGTGATAAACAGGCTCGGGTCGAGGGTCGCTTCGGCGCCCACCCACGGAGTGTCGAAATGCTTGGTTGTGTTGATGGCGCTTTGCAGCCGCGAGGTATCGGTCTGAATGACGGCGGCGTCGGCGCGCACCGTGACCTCGGCGCCTACCGCGCCCAACTCGAAGGTGACGTTGATGCGCCGGACCTGGTTGCCTTCGAGGATGATGTTGTCGGCCACGAAGGTCTTGAAGCCCGCGCCTGCGGCGGTAAGACGGTAGCGGCCGCGCACCAGGTCGGAGACCTCGTAGTCGCCGTTATCCGTGGTCGTCACCTCGCGCCTTTGATTCGTATCCAGGCTGACCACCACAATTTGGGCCTTCGGCACGACCGCGCCGGTCTGGTCCGCCGCGGTGCCGCGAATGGTGGAAAGGGTTAACTGCGCCGCCACCGGCGCGCAGCAAAGAAAGAACACACACAGGCAGAGCGCGACAGCGGACTTCCTCGCTACCCACCCGCCCCGCGACGCGAACAACTGGAAATGTCCCACGGTTCCGGCCCTCCTTTGAGCCGAATTCACACTTGAGCCCCTGAAGTACAGGTTGACGCAATTTTAGCTCTGCCGAAGGTGGAAGTCAACCCCTGGCTTTAAGTGTTACAGCGGTTGTGGACTGGGATGTCCTGAACCGGGCCAAAGCGAAGCCTGTGCTTTCTTCCGAGCCAGCCCCGGCGTGGCCTCGGCCGTCAGGGTCCCGCTTGCCGACGCGCGCGGCTCAGGAAGCGGTTGCCGAGCCGCGACGGTCGACGGTCGCGGGCCGGCGCGTTCAGACCTCTTTGGACCCGCCAGAGGCGCGGGCTGGGGCTCCTTTGCCGCGGCAGCGGGACTCAGCGGCCTTGCCAAGGAATAGGCTAAGTCTTATAATTGCTATATTCCCCCGGCCGGACGGGGAAGCCGGCACGCGAGCGCGGCAAAGGGACTCAGGTTGAAGATCGCCGATCAGTGGTTTCGCGACATTCTGGGCCTGCTGTACCAGCGCCGCACGGCGACACGGGGCGAAATCATTCATTCCACGGGTCTGAATCCGGCCTGCGTCAGCCTCACCATCCAGCACCTGCTGAAAAGCGGGACCATCCAATGCGTCGGGGAACGGCGTTCCACCGGCGGGCGCAAGCGCGAAGTGCTGAAACTCAACTCCGAGGCGGGCTACTTCGTGGTGGTGGATCTGGAGGGCACGCGCGTGCGCGTCGGCCTGGCCGACTTTCTGGGCAACATTCGTTACCGTTGGGAAGAGGAGATCGACCTGCGGCAGCAGTACGATGTCCGCCGGGTTCTGAAGGGCGTGGAGATGATTCGCCGCAGCCTGGAGGGGCCGGCGCGCCGGCGCTTGATCGCCGCCGGAGTCAGCTATACCGGCCTGATGGACCAACAGGGCCGGGTCACGGCGGTGAACCTGGGCTGGAAGGATTATCCCCTGCGGCGGAGCATCGAGGAGTCGCTCGCGATGCCGGTCTTTTATGCCAATGACGGCCACTGCAAGATTCTCGCCGAGCGCTGGGGCGGCGTGGCCGAGAACTGCCCCAACTGCGTTTACATCCTGGCCGGCGTGGGCATCGGGATCGGCTGCTTTGTCGACGGCCACCTGTTGGAGGGCCACGACGGGATGGCCGGCGAACTCGGCCACCTGACCATGAACCATTCCCCCGGCGACCGCTGCAACTGCGGCAAGACCGGCTGCCTGGAGGCCATCGTCTCCAGCCCCAACATCGTCCGGCAGTACCTGGAATTATCCGGGCGCCCGGCCGAAGACCCGCGGGGACACCCGGTCACGGAGGTCTTCGCGATGGCCCGGGAGGGCGATTCGGACGCACTGGCGGTGATGGACCGTGCCGGCCGCGCCCTCGGGCTAGCCCTGTCGCACCTGGTCAACATATTGAACCCGCAACTTATCGTGCTGGGCGGCGACCTGATCCACGGTCACGACCTGCTGCTGAGCATCATCCGGGAAGAACTGGCGCGGCATTGCGCGCCCAAGCTGGCCGACCACCTGATACTGCGGGTGAGTTCGCTGGGCCACGACGGCGGACTGAAAGGCGCCGCCGCGCTGGCGTTCCTGAACTCCTCCCAGGACCGCGCGCTGTTGAGACGGATGACCGGTCCGGCGCCGCCCGAGGATTCGCCCGGCGAAGGCCGGACAAAGGAACCGTTAACTGTTAAACTTAAGATCGGCGGACTCCGCCGGAAGAAGAAAGGACTAATTACCTCATGACCGAAACACTGGCGATCCATGGCGGAGAAAAGGCAGTCAAAGGCAAACTGCCCGGATGGCCGCAGTTCAGCGAAAAGGCGATTCAGGAAGTGGAGGCCGTGCTCCGCTCGGGGAAAGTGAATTACTGGACCGGCAAGCGGGGCATGGAATTTGAGAAGCGATTCGCCGAATGGCAAGGCTCCAAGTACGCCGTCAGCGTGGCCACGGGCACGGCGGCGCTGCACGTCGGGCTGGCCGCTCTCGGCATCGGGCCGGGCGACGAAGTGATCGTGCCGAGTTACACTTTCATCGCCACCAGTTTCTCGGTGGTGCAGGCGGGCGCGGTGCCGCGTTTCGCCGACGTGAACTTGGAGGATCATTGCATCAGCGTCGAGAGCGCCGAGAAGCTCATCACCGCGCGCACCAAGGCCATCATGCCGGTGCACTTGTACGGCAACGTGTGCGACATGGATAAAATCCAGGCCCTGGCAAAGAAGCACAACCTGTTCGTGGTCGAGGACAACGCCGAGGCGTACGGGGGCGAGTATAAGGGCAAGAAGACCGGAACGATGGGCGATGTCGCCGGGTGCAGTTTCTGCCAGAACAAAACCTTTACCACGGGCGGCGAAGGCGGAATGATGACCACCGACAACGAAGAGGTTGCCTGGCTGGCCCGCAGCTTCCGCGATCACGGCTACGACGTCAAGCAGCGTCTGAGCCTGCTCGAACTGGAGCAGAAACTGCCTTACATTCACAACATGGTCGGTTGGAACTACCGCATGACCGAGATGCAGTCGGCCATCGGACTGGCCGAACTCGATCGCATCGAAGATTGGAACATGCCGGCGCGGCGGCGCAACGCGAACATCATCATTGGCGCGCTGAAGCAGATGCCGGAGGTGAAGTTCTTCCCCATCGACACGCCCGAGCGCCGCAACGGCTGGTACGTGATGGCCTTCTCGCTGGACACCGACAACATGAACTGCGACATTCGCGAGTTCGTCGCCGCCGCCGGCGCCGAGGGCGCGCCCTGCTGGAAAGTGTTCTGGCCGCAGTGCCATACCGAACGGGCTTTCCAGGAAGCCAACGGCTTTGGATCCTCCGGCTTCCCGTTCCGCTCCAAGGAATACGCGAGCCCACCCAGCGCCGACTACTCCAATGTGCAAGTGCCCAACGCGCTGTGGCACGAGCAGCACACCTTCACCTGCTTCGCCTACCCGACCTTCACCGAGGAGAACTGCCGGGAGATCGCGGCGGCGCTGGTGAAGGTGATCAAGGCCTACTCGAAGAGGAAAGTCAATGGCTGAGCGCGTGCGATGGGGCGTGATCGGATCCGGCGGCATTGCACGCCGCCGGACCATTCCCGAGGGCATCGCCGCGGCGCCGAACGCCGTGCTGGCGGCGGTGTTCGACGTGGACGGCGAAGCCAACCGGGCGGTGGCCGCGCAGTTTGGCGGCCAGCCAATGGCGAGCATCGAGGACCTTCTGAAGGCGGACATCGACGCCGTCTACATCGCTTCGCCGGCCAACGCGCACTACCAGCAGGCGCTGGTTGCGGCGGGCGCGGGGAAACACATTTTCTGCGAGAAGCCGCTGGGCATGACGGTGGCCGAGGCGGAACAAATGGCCGCCGCGGCGCGCCAGGCGGGAGTGCTGTTCGGCGCCGCATTCATGATGCGGTTCCACTCTCAGCACCAGGCGGCGAAGAAGATTATCGATGCGGGCGGGCTCGGCAAACCGGTCTACGGCCGGGCGCAACTTTCCTGCTGGTATCCGCCCATGCCCGGCGCCTGGCGGCAGGACCCGGCCACCGGAGGTGGCGGATCGCTCATCGACATGGGCGGACATTGCGCCGACCTGCTGGAGATGTACTTCGGCCCGGTCAGCCGCGTGAGTTGCTTCACCCGCAACTCGGTGCACGCGTATAAGAGCGAAGACAGCGCGGTGGTCCTGCTGGAGTTCGCCTCCGGCGCGCTGGGGACCGTGGACACTTTCTTCTGCATCACCGACGAGGGCAGCAAGAACGCCCTCGAATTGCACGGTTCGATGGGCAGCATCCTGGCCGAAGGGACCATCGGGCAGGGCGCTCAAGGCAAGATGACGGCGATTCTGAAGGCCGGTGCGGGCGGCTACGACGCGCGGCAGGCGCGCGACGCCTCGGGCGGGATTGACATCGCGCCCGAGCCCGTCAACATGTACCGCGCCGAGGTCGAGGCCTTCGGCCGCGCGGTGCTGAGCGGCGGCCGGCCCGAGGTGGGCGCGCAGGCCGGCGTGCGCAGCCAGAAGGTGCTGACAGCGTGCTACGAATCGGCCCGCGGCGGGCGGGCGGTGGACGTACGGGAGGACTGAGAGATCTATGCAAATCGATTTGACGACGACGATTAAGGGGTCGCTGCTGGAGAACTTCTTTCCCGCCGGTTGGGACCTGGCCCGGATGGACGCCTGCGCGGCGAATCCGCCGGAAACGGTGCTCGACCGGCAGCCCTGGTGGAACCCGGGGTTCGAGCCGGTCCCCTGCGACTCGCTGGCGGATTTCGACACCATGCTGGGGCACGAGATTGCCAAACAGATTCGCCGGACGCGCGAGGCGGGGCGCAAGCTGGCGCTGATCCTGCCGGTGGGTCCCATGGGCATGTACCGCTGGGCGGTTTACTTCCTGAAGGAGTGGGGCGTGAAGTGCGACCACGTTTCCGGCTTCAACATGGACGAGTGGAGCGACGGCGAGGGCAACACGCTTCCGCCCGACAATCCGGGCGCGTTCCGCTTCGCCATGGAACAGGCCTTCTATGGGCCGCTGGGCGAGTTGACGGTGCCCTCCGCGCAGCGTTTCTTCGCCACGCGCGAGTTACTGCCCACTTACTCCGAACGCATCGCCGCGCTGCGCGGCGAGGGCGCCGAACTACAGGTTATATTCGGCATCGGACGGGTGTATCACATCGCCTTCTGGGAACCGCACTTCGCCGCCGAATTCTCCACCGACGAGGAATGGAAAGCTCAGACTCATCGGCTGGGCGCCAAGCTTCACCCACTTACTATCGAACAGAACGCGGTCACCAGTTTCAAGAGCCGCACCACGCTGGTGCCGGCGCGCGCCAACACCATCGGCCCCGGTCTTTTCCTGAATGCCGACCGGATCATCGGCGGCGCCGACGGCGCGCTGGGCCGCGGCATGCAATGGCAGGGACTGAGTCTGTGGGTCACTCTGCGCTACGGCCCCAATCGCTGGGTGCCGTCGAGCTTCATGCCCACACAGGCCGGACGTCTGTTCTTCCTGAAGGAGCTGGCCGGACCGCTGGTGGCCGACTGTAATTAGAGGCCCTTACGCCGCCGAGATCTCTTCCCAAGTGACGATGCGTTTTTCGTAGATCGCCTTGGTGCCCATCAGCGCCTGCAGGGTAGACTCAATGGCCGAGTCGACGTTATTGGTTGGCTGCTTGCCGTTCCTGACGCAATCGACAAAGTGAGCCATGGCCATGTAAGTCGAATCCTGCTTTGCGTCCGGGATGTCCAACTGGATTGTCTCTCGCTTCTCCCGGCCCTGCCAGGTGCCTTTCACAAGGTCCACCGAGCCATCCGAGCCAAAGACCTTCTCCCAGGTCCCGGTGAATCGCGGCGGATCGTAGTAGTGGTGACTGAAGTTGATGTACACTCCGTTGGCGTATTCGTAGATCACCGAATAGCCGTCCATCGACGTCCGTCCCGGGGGTTCGTTCTTGAACAGGTTGATGCCGCCGACTCCATAAGCGCGCAGCGGGTGGCCGCCGATCACGCCCCGGAAAAGATCCAGGATGTGGATGCCCTGGTCGGTCAGCATGTCGCCGGACTTGGTGCGATCGTGATACCAGGGAATATTCCGGGGCAGCCCCTCGCCGCTGTGCCGGATGCCATGACACATGAGCACTCGCCCGATCCCGCCGCCCGCGATGAACTTCATCGCGGCGTTGGTGGCCGGGTCGTGCCGCAACTGGAACCCCACCTGAAATGTCTTCCCAGTCCTCTTGACCTCTCTGAGCACCGCCCGGCAGTCCTCCGGGGTCACGGCCAGCGGTTTCTCGGCATACAGGTGCTTGCCCATCTCCAGCACCGCGATGTCGATGTCCTTGTGGGTCCAGTCGGGAGTGGCCACGACGACGGTGTCGATCTCTTTCATCTCGTCGAGCATTTTCCGGAAATCGGTGAACACCTTGGCCGACCCGCCGGCCGCCGCGACCAGCGACGCGGCGTTCTGCGCCCGCTCGGGGATAAGATCGCAAACCGCCACCACTTGGGCGCCGGCGACTTTCAGCATGGCCTGCAAGTCCGCCGTCCCGCGATTGCCGGTGCCGATAAAGGCCACCCGCAGCGCGTCGCCGCGCGTTTGCGCGGACACAATCGCGGGAGCGCCCGCGACGGTCGCGGCCACGGGAACCTGCAAGAATGTTCTTCGAGTAACGCTGCTAGCCATTAATTGTCTCCTGGCGAGTAGTTTAACAAATAACAAATCCTTCCGGGGCGCTTGTTCCCGGCGCGCTTCCAGTGGTAACATGGCCACGCTATGCGAATCGGCGTGATTGGACTCGGTTTCATGGGCGCGACCCATTTGAAGGCTCTCGCCAATATTCCCGGCGTGCAACTGGCGGCGGTGATGGATCTGGACGAAAAGCGGCTGTCGGGCGACCTCAGCGGCATTCAGGGCAACCTGGGCGGCCCGGCGGAGAAGATGGATTTCTCCGGCGTCGCCAAGTACCGCTCGGTGGCGGAGATGGCCGGCGACGCCAGCGTGGACGCGGTCGACGTGTGCCTGCCGACCTACCTGCACGCTCCCGTCACCATCGAGTTGTTGCGGGCGGGCAAGCATGTGCTGGTCGAGAAGCCGATGGCATTGGATGGCGCTGCATGCGACGCGATGGCCGACGAAGCCTGGCGGCAGGGCAAGGTCCTGATGGTGGCGCAGGTGCTTCGCTTTCTGGAGCCCTATCAAATC
>JAUYBU010000403.1 GCA_030693045.1 Bryobacterales bacterium
CGCGGTGGACGCGGTCTTCCTGTGCGGCACCGACTTCGGCACGCAACTGTCGGCGTTCTGCTCGGTGGCGACATTCCGCGATCTGTACTTCCCCTACTACCGGCGCGTCAATGAATGGGTTCACCGCAACACGGCCTGGAAGTGCTTCAAGCACTCCTGCGGCTCGGTCGAACGCTTCATTCCGTCCTTCCTCGAAGCCGGTTTCGACATCTTGAACCCGGTGCAGTGCTCGGCCGCCGGGATGGGGGCGGGACATTTGAAAACGGCTTACGGCGACAAGCTGGCGTTCTGGGGCGGAGGCGTCGACACGCAAAAGGCGCTGCCGTTCGGAACTCCCGCCGAGGTCCGCGCCCAGGTGCTGGATCGGCTGTCGATCTTTGCGCGCGGGGGCGGTTTCATTTTCAATTCGATTCACAACATCCAAGCGGGCACGCCGGCTGGCAACATGGTTGCCATGTTCGACGCGGTCCGCGAATTCAACGGGGTGGCAACGCATGCCTGAACTTTGGAAACTCCATGACGCGATTCTTAACGGCGACGCGAAGACGGCCGTCGCCGTAACCCAGGAGGCGCTGGCGGAAAACGTCTCGCCGCTCGAACTGGTACAGAAGTACATGGTGCCGGCGATGGACCAGGTGGGCCAGCGCTTCGAGTGCGAAGAGTACTTCGTGCCGGAGCTGCTGCTGGCCGCGCGCGCGATGAAAGGCTCGCTGGCGCTGATCCGTCCGCTGCTGGTGGCCAGCGGCGCCGAACCGGTAGGCCGTGTGGCCATTGGCACGGTCAAGGGCGACCTGCACGACATTGGGAAAAACCTGGTGTCGGCGATGCTCGAGGGCGGCGGATTTGAAGTGATCGACCTGGGCGCCGACGTCTCGCCCGAGAAGTTCGTCAACGCGGTTAAAGAGCGGGGCGCGAAGATCGTCGCGCTTTCGGCGCTGCTCACGGTCACCATGGGGTCGATGAAGAACACCATCCAGGCGCTCAAGGATGCGGGCCTTCGCGAAGGAGTGAAGGTGATGGTCGGCGGCGCGCCGGTCACCGAGCAGTTCGCCCAGGAAATCGGCGCCGACGGCTACAGCGAAAACGCCAGCTCCGCCGTGGCCCTGGCGCGCAAACTGGCCGCCGCATGAGCCTGCTCGAGGAGTTGCTGGCCGCGACGCCGGTGCTGACCGATGGCGCCTGGGGCACCCAGCTTCAGGCGCGCGGGTTGACGCCCGGCGAATGCCCCGACCAGTGGAACCTCTCGCGGCCGGCGGAGGTCGAGCAGGTCGCGCGCGCCTATGTCGAAGCGGGCAGCCGCGTCATTCTCAGCAACACCTTCGGCTCGAATCGCGTCGCGCTGGCCGGCCACGGCCTGGCCGGGCAGGCCGCCGAAATCAACCGCGCCGGCGCCGCAATTTCGCGCCGCGCGGCGGCGGGCCGCGCCAAGGTTTTCGCCTCCATCGGGCCGAGCGGCAAGCTGTTGATGTCGGGCGAGACGACCGAGGAGGAGCTTCGCGCCGCCTTCTCCGAGCAGGCCCGGGCGCTGGCCGAGGGCGGCGCCGACGCGCTGGTGGTCGAGACCATGTCGGATCTGGCCGAAGCGAAGATCGCGCTGGAAGCGGCGAAATCGACGGGCCTTCCGGTGGTCGCCTGCATGGTTTTCGACACTGGCAGGAACAAGGACCGCACCATGATGGGCGCGACACCCGAGCAGGCGGCCGGCGAATTGGCCGCTTGCGGCGCCGATGTCGTCGGCGCCAATTGCGGCGTAGGCATCGAGAGCTACATCGCCATCTGCCGGCGTCTCAAGGCGGCCACCGGCCGGCCCATCTGGATCAAAGCCAACGCCGGGCTTCCCGAACTGGTGGACGGCAAGACGGTCTGGAAGATGACGCCCGAAGCGTTCGCCGGCTTCGTTCCGCAACTCATCCAGGCCGGCGCGAGTTTCATCGGTGGATGCTGCGGAACCAGTCCCGAGTTCATTCGCGCCGTGGCGGGCGTGATTGGCTGTTGACCAACCGTGCGGCTGAAACTGATCAGTTGTGAGATCTTCTATCGCGAAATGTGCGCCGCCGTGGCGCGCTCGCCGCACCGGGTGGATGTCGAGTTCCTTCCCAAGGGCCTGCACGACATCGGTAGCCCGAAGATGTCGGCGCGATTGCAGGAGGCGGTGGACGCGGTCGACGCCCAGCGTTACGAAGCCGTCCTGCTCGGATACGCGCTCTGCGGCACCGGCTTGGTTGGACTAACCGCGCGGGCGATTCCGCTGGTGCTCCCGCGCGCCCACGACTGCATTACACTTTTTCTGGGCAGCAACCAACGCTACCTGGAGTACTTCCAGAACACTCCCGGAGTGTATTTCAAAACCAGCGGATGGATCGAGCGCGGCGAGACCGCCGGCCGGCTGACGCAACTTTCTTTCGGCAACAGCGGCGAGGGATTTTCTTACGCGAACCTGGTCGAGAAGTACGGCGAGGAGAACGCGCAATACCTGTGGGAGGCCATGGCGCCCAGCTACCGCCAGTTTTCCTATATTGAAATGGGCGTCGAACCCGACGACCGCTTCGAGCGCCAAACGCGGGAACAGGCCGCCGAGCGCGGATGGAAGTTCGAGAAACTCCAGGGCGACATGCGGCTGATCGACAAGCTTGTCGCGGGCGGCTGGGACGACAAAGAGTTCCTGGTTGTTCCGCCCGGCCACCGCATCGTCGCGCGCTACGATGAGAGCATCGTGGGGACGGAAGAAGTGGATATTCCATGACTGGTCCGGAACGCGTCTTCGCCATGTTGGACCACCGCCCGGTGGACCGCCTGCCGTTGATGCCCATCACCATGATGTTCGCCGCCGATCAGATCGGCGTGAAATACGGCGCGTACGCGCGCGACCACCGCGTGCTGGTCGAAGCGCAGATCCACACCGCCCGCAAGTTCGGCTTCGACTACGTTTCGGCAATCTCCGATCCCGCGCGCGAAGCGGCCGACTTGGGCGCGACGATCGAGTACTACGAGGATCAGCCGCCCGCGATCATCGAAGATAAGGCGCTGCTGGCCGACAAAGCGACGCTCGGCAAGCTCGATTATCCGGACCCGCTCGGCGGCGGCCGGCTGCACGATCGCGTCAAGGCGATTGCGCTTTTCAAGCAGCGCGTGGGCGCCGAATTGCTGATCGAGGGTTGGGTCGAGGGCCCCTGCGCGCAGGCGGCCGACCTGCGCGGCATCAACACCCTGATGCTCGATTTTCACGACGACCCGGGGTTTGTGGAAGAGCTGATGGGCTTCGTGATCGAGATGGAGCTGCGTTCGGCTCGCGCGCAGATCGATGCGGGCGCCGATCTGATCGGCATCGGCGACGCGGCCGCGTCCCTGGTCGGCCCGAAGATCTACAGCGAGTTCATCCAGCCTCGTGAGTCGAAGCTGGTGGTGGGCATCCGCGCCATGGGCGCGCGCGTGCGCCTGCACATCTGCGGCAACACCAAGCGGATTCTGGCCGGCATGGGCCGCACCGGCGCCGATATCGTGGACCTCGACTACCTTTCGCCGCTCGCCATGGCGCGCCAGGCGATGGGGCCGGACCAGGTTCTGCTCGGCAACCTCGAGCCGGTCGGCGTGCTGCGCAACGGCACACCGGAAAGCGTCGCCGCCGCCATCGCCGCTTGCCACCGCGAGGCGGGCGCGCGCTACATCGTGAGCGCCGGCTGCGAGGTCTGCCGCGACACCCCGGTTGCCAACCTGCGCGCGCTCTGCGATTACGCATTCACGCACCAATGAAGGTCCGCCTCAGACTCGAGCCGGTCGGGCGGACCATCGAGGTCGAACCCGGCACGCCGCTGCGCGACGTTCTGTTCGGCTACGGCGTCGAGTTTCCGTGCGGCGGGCGCGGGCGTTGCCGCCGCTGCCGCGTGCGGCTGCTCGAGGGCGCGTCCGAACCGTCCTCCGAAGAGGCGGGCATCCTGAGCCAGGCCGAACTCTCCGCGGGCTGGCGGCTGGCCTGCCGGATGACGGCCGCCACCGGCCTCACGCTCGAAATCGCGCAGTGGGAAACCTCGATTCTGGCCGGCGATGCGAAGTTCGAGTTCACCCCGCGCGAAGGTCTCGGCGTGGCCGTGGACCTCGGCACCACCACGCTGGTGGCGCAGTTGGTGGACCTTCGGACGGCGAACGTGATGGCGGTGCGCACCGCTCTCAATCCGCAGGCCGCGCACGGCGGCGCCGACGTGATGAGCCGTGTCCAATACGCGCTCACCGGCGAAGGCCGCGCCGAACTCCGCGACATCATTCGCGCCGAGATCGGCGGGATGGTCGCCGGGATGCTGGTGGAAGCGGCGCACGGACGCGCCCCGTCGCTGATCACGGTGGTCGGCAACACGGTGATGCATCATCTGTTTTGCGGCGTCGATGTCGCCCCGCTTGCGTCCGTGCCGTTCGAACCGCGCAACGACGGCCCGAAGCGATTCCGGCCCGCCGAGCTGGGCTGGGATCTGCCCGCGGATACCGAGGTGCGCTTCCTAACCTGCCTCGGCGGCTTCGTTGGCAGCGACATTCTGGCCGGCATTATGGCCACCAAGCTGGACGAAAGCGACGCGCTGATCGGTCTGATCGACCTCGGCACCAACGGCGAGATCGTGTTCGGCACGCGCGAGCGAATCGTGTGCGCTTCCACCGCCGCCGGACCGGCCTTCGAGGGCGGGCGCATCTCGTGCGGCATGCGGGCGGCCACGGGTGCGATCTCCGAAGTGTCGCTCGACGGCGGCAACCTGGTTTGCAGCGTGATCGGGCAGGGCCAGGCGCGCGGCATCTGCGGCAGCGGACTGGTCGACGCGGTCGCCTGCGGACTGGAACTCGGCCGCATTCAGCCGGGCGGGAAGCTCTCCGGCGGCCCGCTTGGACTCTCGTCGTCCCTGAGCTTGACGCAAGCCGACGTCCGCGAAGTGCAACTGGCCAAGGGGGCCATCGCCGCCGGCGCGCGCATCCTGCTCAAGCGGCTCGGCGCCGAGATGGGCGACGTCCGCCGCCTGTACCTGGCCGGGGCGTTCGGCAACTACATCAACCGCGAATCGGCACGCCGCATCGGGTTGATCGAGTTTCCGCCCGAGGTGGTTGAACCGGCGGGCAACACGGCGCTGTCAGGGGCCAAGCTGGCGCTGTTCGAAGCGGAGCCGGCGAACCTCCGCGTTGAACACGTTCCCCTCGCCGCCGACCCGGAATTCCTGGACACCTACGTCGCCTCCATGCCCTTCCACCGCGCTGGCACGGCCTGAAGGCCGTGTCCGGAATCCACGGCCTTCAGGCCGTGTGCCATCTCTTCGAGACGCTTGGACAAGGCAGGAGACATATCCCACCACGCGCCGCGCCCACGCGAGGGTACGTGATCCTGGTTGCGGCGGCGGCCAGGCTGTGGCAGCAGGACAAGACAGTCATGTTCCACGGCGCGGCATAGCCACAAATAGGTTTTGTGGCACAAGCCCGCGAGCATTTTCCAATCGAAGAATGATACTGAAACGAACTTTTGATTCCAGGACAAGCTGGCCCCGAAACCGAGGGCGGCAGAAGGGCGTTTCCGCAGCGGTTTTCCTTTCTGTCGGGCCAC
>JAUYBU010000472.1 GCA_030693045.1 Bryobacterales bacterium
ACGATCTGGTCGCCGCAGATCCACAGGAAGCTGTACCAGTTGCGATGCTCCCACTCCATGTCGCCCCAGCGCGGGTCGCGCGCCTTGGCGTGCATCACCGGGCCGCTCAGGTAATTCGACTAGCAGGCCAGGATCTCGCCGATGGCGCCGCCCTGTACCTTTTCGCGCGTCTGGATGTAATCGCTCGCCGAGCGCCGCTGCGAGCCGGACATGACGGTCAACTTCTTCTCCCGCGCCGTCTTCGCCGATTCGATGAAGCGCCGCACACCCACCGGGTCGGTTGCGATCGGCTTTTCGCAGAAGACATGCTTGCCGGCGTTGATGGCCGCCTCGAAATGTTCGGGCCGGTAGCCGGGCGGCGTCGTCAGCATGACGATGTCGACGTCGGAGGCGATTACCTTCTTGAAGGCGTCGAAGCCGGTGAAGCGCTTGTCCGGAGCGACCTTAACGCGATCCTTGAGCGCGGCGAAGCGCTTGTCGTTTCCGATGCGCTTGAGGCACAGCTCCAGCTTGTCCTCGAACACGTCGGCCATGGCCACCAGTTCGACGTTAGGGTTGCCATCCAGGATTTGCTCGATGGCGCCGGTGCCGCGGCCGCCGCAGCCGACGATGCCGGCCTTCAGCTTCTCCGCGCCGGCGCCGCGCACCAGCTCGGGCCGGATGATGGTGAACGTCGACGCTCCCGCGCCGAGGAATGACCTTCTGGAAACGTTTCGCATGATTGCCTCCTAACCGTCCGCTCCCTGACGGTCGCGGCTCGGAACCACTTACCGAGCCGCGACCGTTAGGGAGCGGTGATAAGATCAGATGAACTTGTAGACGCCCGGCACCGGAAGCGGCGGGACATCCATTTTCAGTTTGTAGTCGAAGTTCTTGGGCTGGAGGTCTAACTTGGAATTCATCATCATGTCCCAGGTCAGCTCCATTCCCGAATAAGCGGATTCGCGCGCCATGACGCAGGTCATCGTGCTTTCGGCCACCGCCATGGCATGGTTGATGTACGGGCCGTCGCCGCGAATGGAGTTCAGCATGGCGATGTGCTCGCGCACGTAGGGGTTCTCCATCGGCTCCCGGGCGCGCTTGCGGGCTTCGGGGCTGGCCAGGTCCATGCAGTTGGTGCGGCCCTTGGTCCCGACCACCAGTTCGCTGATGTTCTGGTGGCAGCCCTTCGGGTACTGGCGGCAGTAGCTGGACATGTGGACGCCGTTGGCGTAGGTGAAATCGGCGGTGACGTGATCGTAGATATTGCCGTAGATCTCTTCCTTGGGACGCCAGGCGGCGCCGCCCGAGGCCACGCACTTGACCGGATGCGCGCCCATCACCCAGTTGCAGACGTCGATGTTGTGCAAGTGCTGCTCGACCACCTGGTCGCCGCAGATCCAGACGAAGCTGTACCAGGCGCGGTGCTGCCACTCCATGTCGCCCCACTGCGCGTTGCGCTCCTTCTGCTGGATGACCGGACCGCCCACCCAGTAGGCGTAAGTCGCGGCGACGTCGCCGATGGCCCCCTGCTTAATCTTGTCCACGCTTTCCACGTACACCCGTTGGAAGCGCCGCTGCGCGCCGGAAACCACGGTCAGCTTCAGCTCTTCGGACTTCTTCGCGGCGTCCATCGAACGGCGCACGCCCACCGGGTCTACGCCGAACGGCTTCTCGCAGAAAACGTGTTTGCGGGCGTTGATGGCGGCCTCGAAGTGCTCCGGGCGGTAGCCGGGAGGCGTCGCCAACATGACGATATCGATGTCGCTGGCGATAAGCTTCTTGAACGCATCGAAGCCGATGAAGCGGGTTTCCGGCGTGACTTTGATCCGGCTGGATATCTTCGGATCCAGCCCTCTCAAGCGTTTGAGGGAACTCTCCTGCCGGTCTTCGAACACGTCGGCGACCGCAACCAGCTCAACATTGGGATCGCCGGTCAGCAGGTTCTCGACGGCCTGGGTGCCGCGTCCGCCGCAACCGATCAGGCCGGCGGTGAGTTTCTCCTTGCCGGCGCCGCGCAGCAACTCCGGACGTATGATGGTGAAGGCGCTTGCCGCTAGCGCGGACCGCTCTAGAAAAGATCTTCGGGAATCGGGCACGATTGCGCTCCTTTGTCGATACTTCGGACTCTGCCATTGTATAACTAAACAGGAGCCCTCGATGACCATACTTCCAGCCGGAGTTTCCGTGGCGGCGATCACGCCGCGGCGAGAGAGCGGGCACGAAATCGATTTGGGGGCCGCTCTGGATGTGATCGACTACCTCGCGGCCAGCGGCGTCGCGGGCGTTGCCGTGCTCGGCACCACCGGTGAATTCGTCCATTTCGACTTCGAGGAACGTACGCGCTTCACCGCGTTCGCGGCCAAGCGGACCAAACTGCCGGTGATCGCCAACGTCTCGCACTCGACGCTGGACGGCGCGCTGGAACTGGCGGCCGCGGCCTGCGACGCCGGGGCCGCCGCGCTGCTCCTGATGCCGCCCTACTTCTTTCGCTACAGCCAGCAGGACATCGAACGGTTCTATCTTGATTTCGCGCGCGAGGCCCCCTCCGCGGCGCCGATCCTGCTCTACAATATCCCGTTCTTCACCACGCCGATCGAATCCGGCACCGCCTGCCAACTGCTGGCCACCGGACTTTTCGCCGGCATCAAGGATTCCAGCGGCGACTGGGCGTACTTCACGCGTTTGAGGGAGCAACGCACCAGCACGCCGTTCACGCACTTTGTCGGGAACGACGTCATTTTCACTCGCGAGCGCCAGGCCGGCGCCGACGGCGTCGTCTCGGGCGTGGCCTGCGCGGCGCCGGAACTGATGTTGGGGCTGGATCGCGCCATCCAGGCGGGCGACGCCGCGAAGACCGATGTGCTGGAAATGCGCCTGCAGGAGTTCATCGCCCGCCTCGACGGCTTCCCGGCCCCGGTCGGCGTGCGCGAGGCGGTGCGCCTTCGCGGCGTAAAGATCGGCCCGCATGCCACGCCCTTGGGGGCCGACAACCAGCGCAAGCTGGCCGAGTTTGCCGAGTGGTTCCCGGCCTGGCTGGCGCAAGTGAAAAGAGACTGCTGATGCGCGGTGGAGGCGAGATCGAGATGAGCGAATCGAAGATGGTCGCGGGCATGCCCGCCGAAGAGTTCCGCAAGGCCGGCCACGAATTGATCGACTGGATCGCCGGCTACCTTGGGGACATCCGCGATTACCCCGTCCTGCCGTCGGTCCAGCCCGGCGAAATCGCCGCCAAGCTCCCCGCTTCGGCGCCCGAGCGCGGCGAATCGATGGACGCGATTCTGGAGGACTTCCGCAACCTCATCCTGCCGGGCGTCACGCATTGGAACCACCCGGGCTTCCACGGCTACTTTTCCATCTCCGGCTCGGCGCCCGGCATCCTGGCCGAGTCGCTGGCGGCGGCGCTCAACGTCAACGCCATGCTGTGGAAGGCCTGCCCGTCGGCCACGGAGCTGGAACAGGTGGTGCTGGGCTGGCTGCGCGAGTGGGTCGGCCTTCCGGACAACTTTTTTGGCATTGTCTACGACACGGCGTCCATCAGCACGATGCACGCCATCGCCGCCGCGCGCGAGCAGGCGGCGCCCGAGTCGCGCCTGGAGGGCACGCCGGCGGGCCTGGTGATGTACACCTCCGAGCAGGCGCACAATTCGGTCGAGAAGGCCGCCATCGCGCTCGGCATCGGGCACCGCAATGTCCGCAAGGTCCCGGTGGACGAGTGCTTTCGAATGCGGCCCGAAGTCCTGCGCCAGATGGTCGAGCAAGATCTCGCCGGCGGGAAGAAACCGTTCTGCGTGGTGGCCACCGCCGGCACGACGTCCACGACCAGCATCGACCCGGTGCCGGCCATCGCCGACATCGCCGAACGGCACGGCCTGTGGCTGCACATCGACGGCGCCTACGGCGGCCCGGCGGCCATCGTTCCCGAGTTCCGGCATGTGCTGGCCGGCGCCGAGCGCGCCGATTCGATCGTCATCAACCCGCACAAATGGCTCTTCACGCCAGTCGATTTCAGCGCCTTCTACACGCACCGGCCCGAAGTATTGCGCCGCGCCTTCTCGCTGGCGGCCGAGTATTTGAAGACCAGCGAGGACTCGCGCGCGGTCAATCTGATGGACTATGGCC
>JAUYBU010000473.1 GCA_030693045.1 Bryobacterales bacterium
GGCAAACACCAGCAGCGCGCCGGTTGCGCCCGCCGCGGGAAAACCGAATCGCCGGGAGTAGGCCAGCATGGCCAGCGGCAAGGTCAGCAGAAAGGCGAAGTGCATCAGGGCCGCGGCCGAATGGCGGCCAAAGGGAAACGCGAACAGAAACAGCATTTCCATGGCTTGCGACAAATTGGCGTAGAGGGATGTTTCGAGCGGGTAGAGGCCGCCGTGGTTCAGGTAAAGGCCGACCAGGCCGAGATGATACGAACTGCCGTCGGGGCTGATCTCGGGCGCCATCGCGTTGCAGAAGTAGATCGCGCCGAAGACCGCGAAGACGGCCAGGAACAGCGCTTTCCAGAACCGGGGAAGCGGTGGAAGCGAGTCGCCCCGCGCGCGATGCGCGCCGCGCCACAGGGCCAGGGCGATCAACAGGACTCCGGTGGTGAGGAACACATCTCCACGCGCCAGTTGAGCGGCGGCCAGAGCGAACACCAGCAGGCTGAGGCAGGCCGAGCCGATCACGAAGGCGAACAGGCGCCGCTCCTGGCGGTACAGACGGAGCGGGAGCGCTCGCAACAACAGGCCGCCGGCGGCCATGCACGTGGCGGCCGTGAAAACAAACCCGAAAAGCACCCGGCCGGCCTCGAACATGAACCCTCATCATAGCCTACGCCCCGGCTGGCGCAATCGCGCGGCCGCGAACCGATGCGGGGAAAATGGGGAAAGAGTACTCCGTCCCCGGTTTATTTTTCTTCGTGGTATTGCTGCTCCGTGTTGAGGGACCAGAGCGCGTCGGGGTCGCGCGCGCCGCTGATGATCTGGTCCACCGCCAGCATGGCGGCCAGCATCGAATGATCCTGGTTGTTGTAGCGGTGCATGCCGTTGCGGCCGATCAGGAGCAGATTCTCGAACTGCTTGCTCCACTGGATGAGAGCGGGGAAGCGGTCGTAGCTGCCGAAGTAGGCCGGGTAGGCGTCGGGCATGCGAATCACGGTGGCGTCGAGCACATCGGCCGGATCGGCGATGGAGATGGCCTCCAGTTCCCGCTTTGCCAGATCGATCAATTCGGCGTCGGTCCGGGACCAGATCGCATCGCCCTGGTTGCAGAAGTACTCCATGCCGATCCAGGTGGTTCGCGGATCGGCGACCATGTAGGGGCTCCAGTTATTGAAGATCTGAAGCCGGCCGACCTCGACGCCGGACTCCTGGATGTAGATCCAATTGTCTTTGACCCGTTCGAGACCGGCGGGAGTGCGATTCTTCAACTTAAGATCGCGGCACAGCACGCCGACGGTGAGGAAGTCGCGATACATCAACCCGCCGGCGATCCCGCGCACGGCGGCCGGCGCGGGAGGGTCCAGGGCCTGGACCAACTCGCGGACCGGCATGGTGGAGCAGAAGAGCTGGCCCTCGAACAAGCGCGTATCACCGGTCGGCGCGTGTGTCGCCCGGACCCCCAGCACGCGGCCGGCGCCGTCCTGCCGGATGCCAACGACGTTCCCGTTGGTCAGGATCTCGCCGCCCTGGTCTCGGACCCGCCGGGCAACCTCTTCCCAAAGCTGTCCCGGCCCGAACTTCGGGTAAAGGAACCTCTCGATGAGCGACGTCTCGGTGCCCTTCTGCGCCAGGTCCGGGCTGTGCCGCATCTTTTTGAGCATGTGCAGGAGGGCGCGCGAAATGGAAAGGCCCTTGATGCGCTGCGCCCCCCACTCGGCGTTGATCTGGGCGCAGGGCACGCCCCAGACCTTCTCGGTGTAGGAGCGGAAGAAGGTCCGGTAAAGTTCCCGGCCGAAACGGTTGATGAAGAAATCCTCGAGCGTTTTCTCGGGCCGCACGGGAAACAGCATGGACCGGAAATAGCTCATGCCGGCCCGCGCCGTTCTCCACAACCCGAGGTTCCAGACGGTCCGCGGAGTGAGGCTCAGCGGGTAGGAGAAGAACTTCCGAAGGTAGTAGATTCGCGACAGGCGGCTGCGCACCAGCATGACCAGGTCGGTGGTTTCCGGATCCAAACCGGCGTCGGGCCGCTCGACCGGCAGGATGTCGAGCCACCACCGCATGACGCGGTCGGACTTGGAGAAGAAGCGATGGCCGCCGATATCGATCCGGTTGCCCTTGTAGTTGGCGGTGCGGGAGATGCCGCCCATGAACCCGGTCTTCTCGAGGACCACCGGCTGGATGCGGGTGCGAGAGCACAGTTCCAGAGCCAAGGTGAGTCCGGCGGGACCGGCGCCGACGATGATTGCACGTTCAGACACGGTTCGTTCTCACGGCCAATACTGCCACTGGCCGGTCCGGATCACATAGGCGGACAGGCTGGCATTGGTGACGGCGTGAGCCAGGATGCAGTCGCCCAGGCGTTTGGTTTTCACGATCCACAGGTTGTAGGCAATTCCGGCGAGCAAGCCGACGTCCCAGTAGGAGCCGTGCTCGGTGGCAAAAAGAATCGCGGACGCCCAGAACGCCAGCGGCGTATAGGAGCCCAGGGGGACGGATTCAAAATCGGAGCGAATCAACCAGCGCATGAGCCAGCCGCGCCAGAACAACTCCTCGACGATCGGCACAATCACGACGGCCCGCAAGAAGCGGAAGACCAGGAACAGCGGACTGAGGCGGAGTCTGTCGTCGAGCGTGGCGCCTCCCGACCCGAGCAAACGGTTGTGAAACAGCCAGTGCTCGCGGAAACCCGGCCACAGCAGGTCGGGCGCGATCCAGAGTCCAAATACGGCAACGCCCAGCAGCAGGGCGCCCACCGGGCCGGCGACTCCGAGATCCAGCACTCGCCGGGCAAAAAGCAGAGTCACCAAGCCTATGACGAGAAACCGGAGCGGAGCCTCCCACAGGCCCAGGAACCGGAGGTAATCCTGCACGCTCAGAATCAGGAGAAACGCGGCGAAGGGCGCGACGTAGGGCGCAGCGGGGTGAGGCCAGCGCGCGCTCGACCGATCGCGCGCTTCGGATTGCGTCGGGCCCATGATGGGTTGCGGCAAGCGATCGGTCCGGGTCTAGCCGATGCGAGCCATCAGTTCTTTGATCTTGGCCGCGTCCTCTTTAGAAGGAGCGCTCCTCAAGGCGGTGTCGAGCTCCTTCTTGGCTCTGGGCTTGTCGCCCTTCTGGAACAGCGCCATGGCCAGGTGATAGCGGAACGTCGCCTGGGTGGGATGCTGCTGGACCAATTCCTGGAAGATCTGGATGGCGTTGTCGCTGAGGTTCTTCTTGATGTAGATCCAGCCCAGGGTGTCGGACACGTTGGGATCCTGGGGCATTTTCTGCTTGGCGCGCTGGGCGTAAGTGAGGGCCTGGTCGAGGTCGGTTCCCGACTCGGCCAGCATGTAGGCCAGGTTGTTGAGCGCGACGGGATTGTCGGGTTGCAGTTTCAGCACCTGCTCATAGACCGGCCTGGCTTGCAGGCGCTGGCCGGTTGCCTCCATCAGCAATCCCAGTTGCAGGTGGGGAACCGGGTCGGTGGGATTCAACTCTCTGGCCTTGTGGTAGCAGTCCATCGCCGCCTGCGCGTTGCCGGCGCGGCGGTAGGTCTCACCCAAGCGGACGTAGACGTCATCCCGCTTGGGGAACTTCTCCAGCAGCAGCTTGTAGTTGCCAATGGCCATGTCGTAGCGCTTGGCGCGGACCGCGGTATTGGCGAGGTAGAGCCGCAATTCGGAGCGCTCGGGATTGTTCTTGAGCTCGGTATCCAGCAGATTGATCGCGGCGTCGAATTGCTCTTGGGCCACCTGGACCTCGACCAGCCCGAGCAGGCCGCGGGGATCGGGCGGCGTCATCCGGGTGAGGTTCCGGAAGCTCTCCTCGGCGGCCTTGAATTGCTTATCCGAAAAACTGATCATGCCCATCTGGAAATGGGCGTCGCGCGAACCGGGCTGGGCTTTGAGGGTCTGCTGCAGTTCGTCCCGGGCTTTGGTCTTGTCGCCCATGCCAATCAAGGCGCTGGATCGGAGCAGCTTGGCGGAGAGGTTGTTCGGATCCAGGTCCAGAACCTCGCCGGATCCCTGCAAGGCGCGGGAAAAATCGCCTTTGCTGAGGTCGAGCTGAGCCAGAGCCAGGCGGGGCGGAATATAGTCCGGCCGCAGACGGACAGCCTCGGCGAACTGCAAGCGCGCCTGCTCGGCGTCACCCTTGGCAAGATGAGCGCGGCCGACTTCAAAGCGCAGCACGGGGTTTTCCGGCAGACGGCGAATCACGCTTTGCAGGTCGCCGAGGGCGGCCTGGATCTGATCCCGGTTTCCGGTCTGCAAGCGAAGCGAGGCGCGCATGGCCAAGGCGTCGTTGTCGGCCGGGTTGTCCTTCAAGACCGCATCCAGCAACTGGCTGGCCTCGGGTTTCTTGTTGTTGTAGATCAGCGCCTCGGCGGTCTTCTTGCGGTACAGGGCTTTGTCCTTCGGGGAAGACCGCTCTCCCTGCTGGTACTGCTGGATGGCCTGCTCGAACTCGCGAATTCGGAAATAGAAATCGCCCACCAGCGCATGGCCCACCGTGAAATCCTTGGGATTGGTTGTGATCCGATCAAGCGTTTTGACCATCTCCGGGCGCTGCTGCTGGGAGAAGTAATGTCCCGCGAGTTGAAGCAGGGAGAGGGCTTGCTTGGGATTGGCGTCCACCTTCAGCTTCAGCATGGCCTCGCCCTTGTCCGGCCGTTTCGTACGCAGGTAGTGCGCGTAGAGTACGTCGTACATCTGGCCGAAGTCTTTGTCTTTCCCGATCGCGACGTTGCCAAGATTTTCGGCGTCCGCGTCGCGGCCGTCGGCGAGCAGGGCCTGGACCAGCGGGAGCGTGACCTCCCGGGTCAGCGGCTGAACTGCATTGGCGGCCTGGAGGACTTCGATCCCCTCCTTCACCTTGCGTTCCAGAAGCAACTGCATTCCGCGAACCCGCAAGCCCCGAAAAGACTTCGGGTCCGCCTTCAGAAGGCCGTCGGCGATCTCCCTGACATCGTCGAGGAATGCCGGCGGATGGCGGGAGTCCAAAGAGTAGGCCATGATGAAGAAATCCGCCAGCCTGGAGTGAGCGTCGGTGTTCTTGGGGTCCAATTCCATGCTACGCCGAAGCGCCCTTACCGCCTCCTGAAAGCGCCGCATCTCCATCTCGGTCAGACCCAACCGATAGTAAGCCTCGCCGAACTTCAAGTCCTTCTGAATCGCCCGGCGGTACATGATGGAAGCTTCCCTGAACTTCCCGTTCTTGAAGTACTTGTTGCCGGTTTCCAGATAGCGGCGCTTGGCCGCGTCGGGGCTGAAACTACAGCCGGCGGCCATCAACATAAGGAGCGGAACCAGGAACAGAAGCTTGCGCGATCGCATGAGAGTACCCTTCGTTGCAGTCAACTACTGAGATTCAGTTCATCACAAACCGACCTGCAGGCGCAATGGGGACCGCGCGAATTTCGGGGACACTCTCGAAAATCCAGAGACCCGGGGACACTCCGGACTAATCTTACGCAACCCGTCGCCCGTCCAGAGACACAGGCGTGTCCCCCTTTTTCATCACCTTCGGTGAGCGCGACGCGATCATGACCACAGGCTACGCAACCTCGGAACTCGGATCGCCAGTGGATGCGGCTTCGTCGAGCGGGAGTTCCGAGGTTACGTAGCCTGTCCCCGGAATTCTACAGCGTGGAGGGGTCGGGCGAGTCGGGGTCCAGGCCCAGGTCGCGCACCGCCGCCTGCGCCTTCGATGAATCGAACTTGCCGTTGCGCGCCAGTTGCGACAGGGTGGCGGCGGCGATCGCCTCGGCGCTGACCTCGAAGTGCCGGCGCAGGTGCTGGCGGTTGTCGCTGCGGCCGAAGCCGTCGGTGCCGAGAGAAGTCAGCCGGCCGTCGAGCCAGGGCGCAAGCTGGTCGGGCACGATCTTCATGTAGTCGGTGGCCGCGACGATGGGCCCCTGGGCGCCAGCGAGCACTTCCTGGATGTACGGCTTGCGCGCCGGCCGCGACGGGTTCAGCCGGTTCCAGCGCTCCACCGCCAGCGCGTCGCGGCGCAGTTGGTTGTAGCTGGTGAGGCTCCACACGTCGGCGGAAACCTGGTAGCGATCCGCCAGAATCTCCTGCGCGCGCAGCGCCTCGTTCAGAATCGAGCCGCTGCCGAAAAGCTGAGCTATTGGATGGCAATCAGGCGAGGGGCGAAGTTTGTAGATGCCCTTCAGCACGCCTTCCTGGCATCCGGCGGGCGCTTCCGGCTGCGCGTAGTTCTCGTTGCCGGCGGTTAGGTAGTAGAAGCGGCTTTCGTCGTCCTGATACATGCGGCGGATGCCGTCGCGCACGATGTAGGCGATCTCGTAGGCGTAGGCCGGGTCGTAGCTGGCGCAGGTGGGCACGGTGCTCGCCAGCACGTGGCTGTGGCCGTCCTGGTGCTGCAAGCCCTCGCCGGCCAGCGTGGTGCGGCCCGCCGTGCCGCCCACCAGGAAGCCCTTGCCGCGCGAATCGGCGAAAGCCCAGATGAGGTCGCCCACGCGCTGGAAGCCGAACATCGAGTAATAAATGAAGAACGGAATCATCGGCACGCCGTAGTTGGCGTAGGACGTTCCGGCGGCGGTGAACGACGCAACGCTGCCCGCTTCCGTGATGCCCTCCTCCAAAATCTGGCCGTTCTTGGCTTCGTGATAGTAGAGGAACACGTCCCGGTCGACCGGCTTGTAGAGCTGGCCCTGGCTGGCGTAAATGCCGAACTGCCGGAACATGCTGTCCATGCCGAAGGTGCGCGCCTCGTCGGGGATGATGGGCACGACGTACCGGCCGAGGTCGGGGTGCTTGAGCAGCAGCGTGAGCACGCGCACGAAGGCCATGGTGGTCGAGACCTCGCGGCCCTGCGAGCCGGCCAGCGATTCCTCGAAGAACTCGATGGGCGGAGCTTCGACCCCCATCCGCCCAAGGCCGCGCGCGGGCAGAAAGCCGCCCAGCTCCTTGCGCCGCTCCAGCATGTACTTCACTTCCGGGCTGTCCTCGGGCGGCCGGTAGAAGCCGATGGTGTGCACCGCCTCTTCGGGAACCGGAATGTCGAAGCGGCGGCGGAAGTATTCCATCTCCTGCTCGTTGAGCTTTTTCTGCTGGTGGGTGATGTTGCGGCCTTCGCCCGCCTCGCCCATGCCGTAGCCCTTGATGGTCTTGGCGAGAATGACGGTGGGCGAGCCGGTGTGCTCGACGGCGCGGCGGTAGGCGTTGTAGACCTTGCGCGGGTCGTGGCCGCCGCGCGGCAGGCGCGCCAGTTGGTCGTCGGTCAGGTCCTTCACCAGTTCGACCAGTTCCGGGTACTTGCCGAAAAACTCCTTGCGCACGTAAGCGCCGCCCTTGACCGCCAGGTTCTGGTATTCGCCGTCTACGGTTTCGCCGAAGCGCTTGACCAGCAATCCGGTTGTGTCGCGCGCCAGCAAATCGTCCCAGGCCGAGCCCCACAGGACTTTGATGACGTTCCAGCCCGCGCCGCGGAACGCCGCTTCCAGCTCGCGAACGATGCTGCCGCTGCCGCGAACCGGGCCATCCAATCGCTGGAGATTGCAATTGATGGTGAAGATCAGGTTATCCAGTTTCTCGCGCGAAGCCAGCGTCAGCGCGCCCAGCGATTCGGGCTCGTCGGTCTCGCCGTCGCCTCCGAACATCCAGACCTTGCGCGGAGTTTTCGTTATGATGCCGCGGTTCTCCAGATAGCGCATGAAGCGCGCCTGGTAGATCGAATTGATTGGCCCCAGCCCCATCGAGACGGTCGGGAATTGCCAGAAGCCGGGCATCAACCACGGATGCGGATAGGAGGAGAGGCCCGGATGGTCGCGCAATTCGTGGCGGAAGTTTTCGAGGTGCTTTTCCGTGAGCCGTCCTTCGAGAAACGCGCGGGCGTAAACGCCGGGCGACGCGTGGCCCTGGAAGTAGACCAGGTCGCCGGGCTGGTTGTCGTAAGAGCCGCGAAAGAAGTGATGGAAGCCGACTTCCAGCAGCGTCGCCAACGAGGCGTAGGTCGAGATGTGGCCGCCGATGCCGGGGTCGTACTTGTTGGCGCGCACGACCATGGCCATGGCGTTCCAGCGCGTCAGGCTTTTGATCTTGCGCTCCAGCGCGCGATCGCCCGGGTAGGGGACCTCTTCGGCGGCGGGAATCGTGTTGACGTAGGGCGTGTTCAGTTTGAGCGGAGCGGTGACGCCGAAGGCGGCCGCGCGCTCCAGCAGGGTCTTCAGCAGATAGGAGGCGCGGCCCGGGCCGGCCTGGTCAACCACCTGCTCGAGCGCTTCCAGCCATTCCGAGGTTTCCTGGGGGTTCAAGTCCTCGGGCGTATCCACTTTTGCGTTGAGCATGTTCGGGGGTCTTCGCTACTTCCAAAATAGCGTTTGGGCGGCGGATGGCGCAACGCGCGTCCACGGCCTGAAGGCCGGGGGCACTCACGGCTTTCAAACACCAAGATCGCGAAGCGCGGCGTCCGCGTCCTTTGCCGGCGCCTGGTAGGGTTCCCCAAGATAGTTGAACTCCACCATATCGCGCTCACGCGCGACCTTGTCCAGAATGGCGCCGAACGGGATGGTCACCGGCAAACCGACCGGCTGCCGGTTGCGCGGATTCAACTTACGGGCTTCAATCGATTTGGTCAGTTCAAATTTAGCCATAGATGCACCATCGAACGGGGGATGCCTCCCGACGATATTACCCCAGCCGTGGGGCGGGCGTCCAGGGCTTGGAGACGGTTCGGCTCATCGAAAAGGCGGGAGAAGGCCTGGGGTGGGTGGTGGGGTTGGAAGCCACGGTCAAGGCGGTAGTCATCGAACGGTCCCTCGGTATGGATGCCATTCATGGAACGCGCTGGCAGTATCGTTTTTGCGCCGTCCCATTGCATCTCGGACATTCTGGGCGCATCGTCGGTGGTAGAGTGATGGTCTCGCCAGTTGGAGTTGGCCTGTGCGTCCTGGGGGGGAAATGTAATGGACCCCAAGATTTGGACTCGAAGCCCCGAACCCGTAAGAGTCATCCGCCCAGCCTGAAGGCCAAGGTCGCTGTCGAGGCCATCAAGGCGCACAAGACAACAGCCCAGATCGCGCAATTGTTTGGCGTCCACCCGACCCAGGTTGGTGGTTGGAAGAAGCAGGCGCTGGCCGGTTTGCCCGACATCTTCTTTTCGGTTTGAGAAGCTGCCGTACAACGGAGAGGCTTGATAGGAGGACAGGGCAACGCAGGGATGCGACCCGAGCGCCGGATCAAGCCCGGAATAGATGGCGGCCTCCGGGCCGCCTCAGTCCCCACATCTTCAGCCGTGGATCTTGCGGAACGCCTTCAGACAGCGTTCCACGGTGTCGATCGACGGATAGGCGCTGCCTTCCTGCTCGATGATATAGTGCTCGACGCCGCCCTTCTTCTCGGCCGCCTGGAAGATCTTCTTCCAGGGCGAGTCGCCGTCGCCGAACAGAACCTTGTAGCCCTTGGCGGGGTCCTTGGACCAGTCCTTGCAGTGGATGGAGTTGATCCGTCCGGGGTTCTGTTTGATCCAGGCGACCGGGTCGGAACCGGCCTCCACGCAGGTGCCGACATCCAGTTGAAGCGTCACGTCCTTGGAGGTGTTCTTGGCCAGGACCTCGAGCGGCTTCACGCCGTCGATGGGTCTGAACTCGGTCGCGTGGTTGTGGAAGCCGGCGCGCATACCCGCGGTTTTGAACTTCGCGGCGCCCTCGTTCAGCCGGTCGGCGACCTTTTTCCAGCCGTCGATGCCGTCCACCTTTCCGGCGCTGGCCATCACGATGAACTTGCTTCCCAGGATCTGGTTCAGCTCGATCGACTTGGCGAGGTTCTCCGGCGCGAACGCGTTGGCGCCGTTGTGCGTCGAGGCGCACGGCAGTTTAAGGTCGTCCAGCAGCTTGCGGACCTCCTTGGCGTAGTCGGGCGTCCAGGAGTAATACGCCGAGTAGAACTCGACGCCTTCATAGCCCATCTTGGCGACGGCGCGGACCACGCCGAACAGATCCTTTGGCAATATGTCCCGGACCGAGTAGAGCTCCAGGATGAGGGGGATCTTCTTCTTGGCCGCGGCGGGGGCGACCGAGGCGGCCGTGGCCGCGGCCAGAAAAGAGCGGCGGGAAATGGATTCAGTTGACCACATAGCAAGCAAACAATAGCACAATCAGTAGGGGGAAGACTATGCGCCAAACACGACGAGCGTTCCTGACCGGGGCCGGTTTTGGGCCGCTGGCCTCGCTGGCGGCGGCCGCCGCGGCGATCGAGCCGATGAAGGTCACCCGGGTTGACGGGGTGACTTTTCGCAAGGGCATTCGGGTCGGCGGAAACTCCGGAGGGGCCGACGGCGCCGAGTTTTGCTGGGTGCGGCTGCACACCGATCGGGGCATCGTCGGCACCGGCGAAACGTATCCGTTCGTCCAGGGCGAGATGGGCGCGCTCAAAGATTACGCGCGGCGTATCCTGGGCCGCGATCCGCGGGACATCGACGGCCTCTGGCGCGGTTTCTACCACGATATGGCCATGCGCAACGCCGGCGGCGCCGACATGCGGATGCTCAGCGCGATCAACATGGCGCAGCTCGATATTCTCGGCCAGGCGGCCGGCCTCCCCCTGTACCGGCTGCTGGGCGGCAAGACCCGGCCGCGGGTGCGGGTCTACAACACCACCACCGACTACTGGGCCATCGACGGGATGAAGATGGGCCCGGACACGGTGAAGATCGCGCGGTTTCTGCTCGAGCGCGGCGTCACCGCCATGAAGATCTATCCGTTCCGGGATTCGGACAACTACGTCTCGAACCAGGCTCTCGAGAATGGAATGCGCTGGATCCGCGAGATCCGCGACCTCGCCGGCAACGACATGGACATCGCGGTGGACTGCTGGGGGCGCTTCGATCTGCCCAGCGCCGCGCGCATAGCCCGGGCGCTGGAGCCGTTCAACATCCTGTACCTGGAGGACGCCATGCTCAT
>JAUYBU010000541.1 GCA_030693045.1 Bryobacterales bacterium
ACATCACCCCAGCCTATTCCTTTTCGAACACGTACACCCGCGGACCGCTGGACAATGCCGCGGCGCCGCCCGTAGGAGGCGAACTGGCGGCGTTCCTGCTCGGAGTTCCGGACGGCGAAATGGCCCGTACGGCGAGTTTCGCCCAGCAGGACAAGTATTTCGGCGTCTTCTTTCAGGACGATTTCAAGGTGTCGCCGAAGCTGACCGTGAACCTCGGGCTGCGGTGGGAGTATGAGTGGCCGGTGACCGAGCGCTTCAACCGCTCGGTGGCCCATTTCGCTTTTGGCCAGCCCAGCCCCATCGCCGCGCAGGCGCAGGCCAACTATGCGGCCAACCCCATCCCCGAACTGCCGGCCAGCCAATTCCAGGTGACCGGAGGGCTCACCTTCGCCGGTGTCGGCGGGAATCCGCGCACTCTATGGGTACAGGATAAGCGCGACTTCATGCCGCGCGTCGGCTTCGCCTACCAGCTTGCCCGCACCACCACGCTGCGCGGCGGCTACGGAATGTTCTTCGACACCGTGGGCGTGAACAAGACCAACGGAGTGCAGACCGGCTTCAGCCAGTCCACCCCCATCCAGGCCTCGCTCAACAGCGGCTTGACGTACGTCGCCACCACCGCCAGTCCGTTGCCCAACGGCCTGCTGCCTCCCATGGGCGCCTCCGGCGGACTCGCCACCAATCTCGGCCAGTCGGTGTCGTTCTACCCCGCAACTCGTCCCAGAACCTCCATGCAGCGCTGGTCCGCCAGCCTTCAGCAGGAATTCCTGCGCCAGTTTCTGGTGGAAGCGTCTTACGTTAGCAGCCGCGGAACGCTCATGGGCATTACGCGCCAGTTGAACAACACGCCGGAGCGGTATCTGAGCCGCCTGCCGGTGCGCGATACCCCGACCATCAATTTCCTGAGCCAGCAGTTCCCCAACCCGCTCCGGGGAACCAACCCGATCTACGGCGCGAACATCTCGCGCGCCAACCTGCTGCGGCCCTATCCGCAGTTCAGCAATGTCTCCGTGCAGGAGCCCGTCGGCTACTCCTGGTATCACTCCCTGCAAGCCCGCGCCGAGAAGCGCTTCTCCCGCGGCTACACCGCGCAGATGGCTTACACCTGGTCGAAAACCATGGATGCGTCCTCGTTTCTGAACCCCACCGATCCGGTTCCCTACGAATCGCTCTCCAGCCTCGACCGGACCCACAAACTGACCCTGAGCGGTATCTGGGAACTCCCCTTCGGGCGCGGAAAACGGTTCGGCGCCAGGATGCCGGCGCCGTTGAACTTCGTCGCCGGCGGCTGGCAGCTCAACGGTGTGATGCAACGCCAGAGCGGGCCGCCGCTGGGATTCGGCGATGTGTGGACCCTGTTCACCGGCAATCCCGACAGCGTGGTTCTGCCCAAGGGCCAGCGCAACGTGGACCGCTGGTTCAACACCGACGCCGGCTTCAACAGAAACAGCGCGCAGGCCCTGACCAGCAACATTCGCGTGTCGCCGCTGCTATTCGGCGGGATTCGCGGCGACGGACAGGCTCGCTGGGACTTTTCGCTCATCAAGCACTTCCGCATCGCCGAAAAGGCCACCATGGATTTCCGCGCCGAAGTTCTCAACGCCTGGAACCATCCCAACCTGTTATCGCTCAACACCACGCCCACCAATACGGCTTTCGGGACCCACACCAATCAGGACGTGGCGCGCAACTGGACCTTCTCGCTCAAACTCTGGTTCTAAGTAGTGGCTTGGGGACAGGCCAGTGTGTCCGGGGGACTGGCCAGTGTGTCCCTTGTGGACACACCAGCCTGTCCCCGCGCCAGCCTGTCCCCAAGCTGGCCTGCCCCACTCTACTTCCCCGTGTAAGTGATCCACATGGGCGAGGCCCACACCAGCTCTCCGTCTTCCTGCTCGCCGCGGACATAGTAGTAACTCATCTTGCCCGCCACCGGCGAGTTATCGCGCCAGGTGAACTCCACCGCGGCGCGTTTCGGCTCGGTAGTGTAGACGTACTTGTTGTCGCGGATGACGTGGACCTTGGCGAACGGCGCGGTGCCCGTCAGTTTCACCTTCAGCTCGGGCGCCTGCGCGGAGTTGAATACGTCGCCCATCATGTACTCGCCGCAACGCACGTCGGCCAGGATGTTGTCGGTCGAGCCGTACACGTGCCGCTTCTGGAAAGCGTCCAGTACGGCTTCGCGCGTGGCATCCCGCACAAACAAATTGCAGTAACTCATGTGCGTCGAAATGTGATCGGAGCTGGCCTGGAACCCGAGTTTGTAGCCCATCTCCAGCGCCAGGTTGACGAAGCCCTTGGGACGCCAGCCGCCGATGGAATCGTCCGCCGTGTTCGAGCGCGGCGCGCCGGGCATTTCGTAATTCTGCCGGTCGCCCTGATAGATCTCGACCACCGGCTCCACGCGCGGGTCGTTGTCGCGCCAGTCGGTGCCCATGTTGGTGGCCGAGGTGTGCGATGCGACCACGCCGTTGAACGCCCGCAGATAGTCGTAAAACATCTGGGTGTCGGGAGCCCTTCCGGGAGTGGCTTCATCCACTTTGGGAAGCCGGGGTAGCGGCCGGATGCCGCGCTGCACGAACACCACGTTGCGGTGGCCTTCCGGATACGCCACGCTGCGCTCGTAGCTGAACATGGGGACGAAGCGGCCGGGCGCGTAGAAGATGTCGGTCAGCTTCTGCGTGGTCCACCAGGTGTACTCGCGGCCCCCGCCGTTGTCGTGGTCGCAGCATCCCACCCAATCCATGTGCGCGGCGTCGATAACATAGCGCCACTGGTCGATGATGGTCCCGTCGCCGCCGCCGTCCATCGACACCTCGCTGTGGCGGTGGAACTCGCCGCGTATCAGCTTCAGCGCTCCGTCGCGCGAAGCCACGCGGTGGCCGCGAAGCGTGGCGCTTTCCGCCTGCTCGGTGCGGTCGATGACCACCGCCGGAGCCTTGGGAACCTCGGTCCCCTTCACCGTCAGCCGGGTGCGCGCCGCCGGGAGCGTGATGCGCGAAATCCAAAGGTCGTTATTGTACGGGTCGCTGACGATGTTGGGGATGTTGAGGACCGCCGCATCGCCGCCCTTCTTACCGCCCCGCCGCGGCGGCGCGGTCCGGAACGCCGCAGCCAGGTTCCGCCGCCCATCCGACGAGCCGATGACCAGAAACTCACCCGCGCGCGGCGTCAGCACAGCCGGACGGTTGTCCAGCAGGTTGTCCGAGTGCGCCAGGAAGATCGGTCCCTGGCATTCGGCGCCCTCGCAGGAAACCACGTACTCCGACCAGACCGTGCCCACCGGGTTCCACCAGATGGGATGAGCGCTGCGAAAGGCCAGCCACAGCCGCCCCGATGGATCCACCGCCAGGCGCGGCAGCGAGTTCTTCGGACCGCGCGCGGCCAGCGGCGTGGCGCTGGCACGCCGGTCCTTGGACGCTTGGGCGTCGGGCTTCAACCAGTCGCCTTCCTCGCCCTGCGCCTCGGCGGCGTCAATGCGCTGCGCCGGCGGCCCCGGCATGTTGCCGCCCACGCGCGCGGCCGCCTCGACGCGATTGCCCGCCGCGTCCAAACCCGCCAGCCTGACGGCGCGGCCCCGGTAAACCGCCACGCCGGTGGTTTCGTAGGCGCCGAAGTCCTTGCCCCAGCCTTCCGAGCCTTCCTCGTAGGCCGCCCACAGCGTGCCCGAAGGATCGAAAGCGATCGAGGGATAGGCTTCGTAGCGCGGCGTGGCCGCCAGCGGGATCTCGGCGCCCCAGCGGCCCGGCGCGGCCGCCACGCGCGCGTACACGTCGTAGCTCCCGTTGCGATAAGAATCCCAGGCCACCCCGACGCGCCCTCCCGAGTCGGCCGCGATGGCCGGGTTCCATTCATTGCCCTTGGACGCCGATACGGCCGCCGGAGCCGAGAAGCCGCCGCCTTCCTGCCAGGCCGCGAAGATCGCCGCGCGGCCGTCGCGCCAGCCCTGCCAGGCCACCCACACGCGGCCCTTCGCATCCGTCGCCGCGGCCGGGAAAACATCCGAGCCCGGAGTATTGGACACGCGCACCGGCGCTTGCGCCTTGCCGTTCTCGACAGCCCGCGCCCACAAATCGAAGTTGCCCTTCTCGTTGGCCGACCAGAAGACCCAGACGCGCCCCGAGCCGTCCACCGCCACGGCCGGCCGGTACAGGTCGCCGCCCGCGGGCGTGATGGCGATCGCTTCGCCCCATGCGCCTTGCGAGAACCGCTTCAGCATCACCTGGTCGCCGCCCGGCGCGGCCTTCATGTCGTTGAAGTCGGCGGGGCGCTCGCGGAAATTGGCGCGGATGCGGTCGTGCTCGGGATGGTGCTTAAACTCGAGGTAGGCCAGCCACAGGTTGCCGTTCTTGTCGGCGGCCGCGGCCGGGTAGTCCTGCTCGTCGGGCGTGGTGGTGAGGCGGGCGGCCGGGGGCACGCGGTCCACCATCACGCGGTCGTCCAAGCGGCGCACGGATTTTCCGAAAGGAATCTCCGCCAGTCCCACCGTGAACTCGCCCTGCGCGGTCTTGACGCGCAGTTGCGCGTTCTCCTCGGCCTGGGCCAGCCAGACGATGACGCCATTGGCGACGATGGGCCGCTGTCCCTGGCCCGCCGCGCCGCCGAACAAGCGGATCGAGCGCGTGGCCGCGCGCCAGGACGCGCCATCCACGGCATCCTCTCCCTCGAAGCGCCAACCCTCGACGGATCCGACCTTGCCGCGATCCACACTCACCGAACCGTCCCACGTCGTCGCGGCCTTGTCCGTCAAACCCAAAACGACACGCACACCCAGCGGTTGGGCGGCGGCGGAAACAACCAGAACCAGCAGCAACACTACCAGTGGCATGGACCAATTCTACGTTAAACCGGGGACGGACGGTCCCCAATTGAAGCGCCGTGGAAATCCAGCCTAGCGCTGCCCATTACCCGTAAATAAAGCTGGACATAGGGTACCCCGCTGGTGCATACTGGCCGCATGTATTCGCAAAGC
>JAUYBU010000569.1 GCA_030693045.1 Bryobacterales bacterium
GACACTCTCGAAAATAGCAGAGACCTGGGGACACTCCGGGCTAGCTTTACGCAAACCACCGCTGCAACCACCCCGCAGGCGTGTCCCCCGTTTTCATCACCTTCGGTGAGCGCGACGCGATCATGACCACAGGCTACGAAACCCCGAAACTCGTGTTCAGGCCGGGGCGCGGCCGTAATCGCGGATCTTCAGCGGTTCGCCGCCCTTGAGCGCGGACTGGTGCGCGACGATGCCGGGCAGCGTGTAGGCGATCGCCTCCCAGATGTCCACCGCCGGACGCCGCTCCTCGAGGATGGCGCCGACGAACTCGTGCGTCAGGAAGGTGTGCGAGTTGCCGTGGCCGGTTTTGACGCGCATCGGTTCGGGCAGTTTCTCCATGTGGTCCGGCTGTTGGTAGGCCTCGATCAGGACTTTGCCTTCGGCCGGGATCCGGATCACGGTATTCGGCGAGCGTTCGGGCCGCTCCATGAGGTACGACATGCGGTCGCCGTGGAACTGCGCGCGCTCGGTTCCGCCGGCGGCCACGTGCCAGTAGACCGCGACGCGGCAGGCATGCCCGCCCGAGGTCTTGAAGAACGCGGTCGTGTTCCAGAACGGATTGCGGTACTGGTTGGTGCGGAGGATTTCGTGCCCGTCGCCCCAGCCGATGGCCTGCACTTCCCTCATGCGTTCCCGGATCACGGGGATCACGGCGCCGAGGCAGTGCGTGGGGTAGTGCATCGGCGGAAAGCCGTGCCGCCAGGTGGGCAGGCCACGGTCGTCGAAGAACAGACCGAGAAGGCCCTCGTGGTGGTACTCGGCTTCGCTGTAGAAGACGGTTCCGAAGCGGCCCTGGCGCGACCATTCGGCGCAGGTCATGATCTGGGGGCGGTAGAAACTGGTCTCGGCCATCATGTAGCGCAGGCCGGTTTTTTGCACGGTTTCGAGAATCCACTCCAGATCTTCTTCCGACATCGCCGCGGGCACGGCGCTGATGACGTGCTTGCCGGCCTTCATCGCCTCCACCACCATCCAGGCGTGCAGCGGCGCGGG
The DNA here is from genome assembly GCA_030693045.1 of Bryobacterales bacterium. Taxonomy (GTDB): domain Bacteria; phylum Acidobacteriota; class Terriglobia; order Bryobacterales; family Bryobacteraceae; genus JACQZT01. The sequence goes on from JAUYBU010000569.1 coordinate 1,033, forward strand.
CGTGAAGACGCCGGCGGCATCCAATTCCGGATGCTTCAGCATTTCGCGAAACGTCCGGTAGCGGTTCGGGCAGCGGTAGGTTCGGGCCAGCGTCTCCAGCCGTTCGGGCTGGATGTCGCAAACCGCCGCGACTTCGCAGTTGGGGTGAAGATGCCACTGGAAGGACGCGCCGAACCCGCCGCCCACAATGCCGATGCGGACTTTCCTGGGGGCAGCGGTGGCGGGGATCAGAACCGAGCCGGCTTCGGCGAGGAACTGACGGCGGTTGGCGGGGTAAGTTGGCATGGCGAGCCTCCTGGATGCTGCGTCCGAACATTATGGCATGTCGGACGGCGCCAGGAGACCCGCCACTAGGGGCTCGCCCCATCCACACCGAGAGCGCGCAACCGGGCGCGGCGGCCGTGCGCTGCGTCTGCCGCTCCGCTGACAACCTGCGCTCTTGATTTGCTCATCGGTCCGCCGGAGCCGGATTTGAGACAAGTATGCCGGAATTAGCGCGTCCTTGACAGAGCCGCCGAAACAACGATACCCTGCAGCTATTCACCTTGGGGCGTAAGTTGACGGAACTCGCTGGAGAGTAATGATGCCCCTAGCCGAGGAGTTTCATGAATAAGAGCTTGCACGCCGCGGCCCTCGTTCTTGTTTGGGCCGGAATTCTTTTCCCGCAATCCAAGACCTCCGCCGAGTTGAGCGGCACGGTCAGAGACCCCTCCCAGGCCGCCGTTCCCAAGGCGACGATTACCCTCACCAATGCCGACACCGGCGTCAAGCGGGAAGCCGAAACCGACATGGTGGGCGAATACCGCCTGCTGCAGCTTGCGCCCGGGGTTTGGGATGTCAAGGTCGAGCGCGAGGGATTCACCACCCAGACGCGCAAGGGCGTGCAATTGACGGTGGGGCAGATGGCGATGCTCGATTTCGCGCTCGAGGTGGGCGCGGCCAGTCAGATCATCGAAGTCGGCGCTTTCGTCCCGCTGATCGAAAGCGACCGCTCTTTCCAGGCCAACACCATCGACCAGCAGTCGGTCCGCAACCTGCCCATCAATCGCCGCGATTACCTGACCTTCGCGCTGCTGGCGCCGGGCGTGTCGGACTCCCGCGGGCTGGCCGACGCCAACAACTTCCGCGTGAAGCAGACGCAGGACAGCGGTCTCTCCTTTTACGGCTCCAACGGGCGCGGCAACAACATCAGCGTGGACGGCGGCGAGTCCAACGACTCGGGCGGCGGCGTGCGTCCCACCGTGAGCCAGGAGGCGGTGCAGGAATTTCAGATCAACCGGGCCAGTTATTCGGCCGAGCACGGGTCGGCGCGCGGCGGCGTGATCAACATCGTCACCAAGTCGGGAGGCAACCAGGTCCGCGGCTCCGCGTTCGCTTTCTTCCGCCACCAGTCGCTGGACGCGGGCGACCCGTTCGCCGTCAGCCTCCAGGACAACCGCCTGACGCGCGTCAAACCCGACAGCCAGCGGCAACAGTTCGGCGGCACCATCGGCGGGCCGATCAAGAAGGATAGGACGTTCTACTTTCTGAGCTACGAACAACTCCGCCGGCGCGAGTCCGCCACGGTCCCGGTGTTGACCGATCCCTCGATCTTTCAGCCGACCGCGGCCCAGGAGAACATCCTGAAGGCGCTGCCGGCGGCCGCCGCCGGGCAGTTGCGCGCCGCCCTGTCCAGCCCGCCCTCCACCGTCGAGCTGTTCCAAAAAAACAGCGGCATTTTCCCGTTCTCCAGCGACGATCACAAAGGGCTGTTGCGCCTGGACCACCGCTTCAGCGACCGCGACCAGGTGACCTTCCGCTACAACGTCACGAGCGCGTTCGAGACCAACCCGAACCTCCAGGGCCTGGTGGGCTATTCGCGCGGTTACGTCACCGACACTTTCGATTCGACGGTGCTGGCCGGGTGGACCCGCATGCTCTCGCCCACGCTGATCAACGACGCGCGCGCGCAGTTCAACTACACCAACCCGTTCACCGGCTCCAACGAACCCTTCGGCCCGGCGCTGGAAATCGCCGGCTACGGCTTTTTCAACCGCGACCGCTTTCTGCCCAACAACACCATCCAGCGGCGCATCGAGCTGACCGACAGCCTGGCCTGGTCGCGCGGCAGCCACGCCCTCAAGTTCGGCGCGCAAGCGTTGCTGCGCAACATCCACAACAACGCGGCGACCTTTATGAGCGGCCGCTTCACCTTCGGCGCGCTGCCGGCGGCGCTGGTCAATGCGGCGCTGGCCTCGACCAACATCACCGCGCTCCAGGCTTTCAACCTGGGCCTGCCGCAATCCTACCAGCAGGGCTTCGGCGACCCCGTGGTGCGCGCCAATTATCCGCTGTATGCGTTCTATCTCCAGGACGCCTGGAAGCCCGTCCCAAACCTGACGCTGAACCTGGGCGTGCGCTACGAAGTGGACACGCGCAAGTCGCCGCTGCCTACCGATAAGAACAACCTCTCCCCGCGCGCCGGTTTCGCCTGGGACCCGTTCTCGGATCACAAGACCATCGTGCGCGGCGGTTTCGGATTGTTCTTCGCGCCCATCGACTTCCAGATCGATTACGTGGTCAACGCCCTGAACGAGATCGACGGATACCGCCAGATCGCCCAGGTGCTGACCACCCTGAACGCGGCCAACCCGCTGGCCGCCAACGGACCCATCAACATCTTCCAGACCCTGCGCAGGCAGGGCGTGATCGGCGTGCCCACGCCGCAGCGTTCCATCACCGCCGCCGATCTCAGGCAGTTCGGCATCATCGTGGACCAGCGCGGGCCGCGCCCGCCGCTCACGGTTCTGTTCCGCGCCGATCCCAACTACCAGAACCCCTACGCCGAACAGGGCAGCTTCGGAATCGAGCGCGAAGTGGCCCCCGGGCTGTCCGTGTCGTTGAGCTACGTCTTCGTGCGCGGCGCCAAACTGACGCGCTCGCGCGACGGCAATCTGCTCGATGCGCCGGTGAATCCGGCCAAGGGGATTCGCGACTGGGGCGCAACCGCCGAGAACCCCACCGGCATGAAGTATTTCCGCGATCCGCTGCTGTTCCAGGAGAACATCTACGAAGCCACGGCCAACTCTTTCTACCACGGCGGCCTGTTCGAGGTGACCAAGCGCTTCGCGCGCGGCGTGACCCTGCACGCCAATTACACCTTCAGCAAAGCCATCGACGAAGTCACCGATTACAACAGCGACTTCCAGCCCAACGATCAGACCAATCTGCGCGCCGAGCGCGCGCTGTCCAGCTTCGACCAGCGCCACAAGTTCACCACCTACGCCATGTTCCAGACGCCGCACGCCAAGAGTGGCGCCAGCGCCGCGCGTAAAGTGGCCGGGGGTTGGTCGCTGACGCCGATTCTCCGGGTCTCCAGCGGCCGGCCCTTCAACCTGCTGGCCGGTTCCGAGATCAACAACGACCGCCACAACACCACCGACCGGCCCATCTTCGCCGGACGCAACACCGGCCTGGGCCCGAATTTCCGGACCTTCGACAGCCGCCTGACACGCCGCATCGCGATAGGCGAGCGGACATCGCTTGATCTGCTGCTTGAAGGGTTCAACGTGTTCAACCGGCTGAATTACTCGAGCGTCAACAACACCGTCGGCAACATGGCGCCGCCGTTCCGCGTCACCGGCCGCCACGACCGCGGTCCCAGCGACCCGCTCGGCTTCACCTCGGCCGCGGATGCGCGCCGCATCCAGGTGGGCCTGCGGCTGAGTTTCTAAGCCACCGATGAACACGAATACTTCGCGAAGAGAGTTTCTAGGCGCCTCCGGCGCGGCAGTGGCCGCCGGCGCGAACGACACTATCAACCTGGGCCTGATCGGCTGCGGGGCACGGGCCAGGGGGGTGCTGATCCCCGGCTTCCTGAAACTCCCCGGCACGCGGTTCGTCGCTGTCTGCGACCTGAACGCGAACCACCTGGCCGAAGGCCGCAAGCGGGCCGGGGGTGAGCAGGTTGCCGCCCACCACGATTACCGCAAGCTGCTCGAGGACAAGAACGTCGATGCGGTCGTCATAGCCACCAATGCCCAATGGCACGTGCTGCCGGCCATTGCCGCCTGCCAGGCCGGCAAGGACGTGTATCTGGAAAAGCCCGTCGGCAACTCCATCGGCGAAGGCCGCTTCGCGATTGCCGCCGCCCGCAAGTACAACCGCATCGTCCAAATCGGAACCCAGCAGCGCAGCCAGGAACACTATCGCAAGGCGGTGGAACTTATCCGGTCGGGCAAGCTGGGAGACATTTCAGAGGTTCAGGTCTGGGATTACGAAAACCAAACGCCCGGCCCCGGTTCGCCGCCCGACTGCGATCCGCCGCCGGAGCTGGACTGGGACCTGTATGTCGGTCCCGCCCCCCGGCGCGCCTACAACCCGAACATCTACTACAACTACGGCTACGACTGGTTTAAGGTCTCCGGCGCCGGGCACCAGGTCGCCTGGGGCGTACACCACTTCGACATCGTGCTGTGGGCCATGGGCGTCGACTGGCCCAAAGCGGCCACGGCGATGGGCGGCCACTACGCCTTCCAGACCAACTGGGACTGGCCCAATACCTTCTCGGCGACCCTGGAATTCGGCCCTGGTCCGGTCGCCAGAAACGGCTTCCTGTTGCAGTACACCATGCGGGTCGGGTGCAAGCGGGAAGTGCGGTCACATGGCAAGTGCTTCCTGGGCAGTCAGGCCTCCATGCTGCTCGATCGCGCCGGGTATTCGATTGTCGCCGAGCCCCGCAAGGGAACCAGGCCCGCTCCCGCCGGCAACCTCATCAACCCGGAGGAAGAGGTTGCGGCTTCCCGCGACGAACCCCGCGCATTCGAGGTGTTCCTGGAGAACCTGCGCCAGCGCAAGCAGCCCTCCGCCAATCTGGAAACCGGTCACCATGCGAGCAACGCGGGGCATCTGATGAACATCTCGTGGCAGGCCGGCCGGACCATCCGCTGGGACGGCGAGAAGGAGCAGGTTGTCGGCGACGCTCAAGCCAATGCGCTGGTGATGAAGCCGTACCGCGCGCCATGGAAGCTCGCGGTTTGAGGGGCAATTCTAACCGCTCCCTGACGGTCGCGGCTCAGTAGAAGTTTCCGAGCCGCGACCGTCAGGGAGCGGTTGATTACTGACGGAACTCAGCGGCCGGCCGCCGGCGTCGCGCTCAACCGGGTTCGCCGATGTCCCGGCAGAATAGCTCGCTGATGGGCGCTTCGGCGGCCAGGGATGCGCTGTAGCCGGGGTCCAATGCCAGGTGTCGCGCAAATCCCAGAGCGACGGTTCCTCGGGGTGTCCGCCGACCTGGAGCAGGCGGGGCGGCCGTTGAGTGTCGAGGGTCACCGAAAACTTCTGAAGCCCGAAGCCGAGGCCGTCGCCGCGGGCCTTCAGATAGGCTTCCTTGCGGGTCCAGCAGCGGAAGAACGCCGGCCGGCGTTCCGGCTCCGGAAGCCGTTCCATCTCGCGGACCTCGGCTTCGGAGAAGTACATTCCCAGATCGCAATCGGGCATTGGGCGAATCCGCTCGACATCCACTCCCACGCGCCGGTCCGCCGCGATCGCCAGCAGAGCGAAAGCGCCCGAGTGCGAGACGTTGAACCACGGGCCGCCGTGGCCCTCGAGCAGCGGCTTGCCGGCCGCCCCGAGGCGGAACCGGACCGCGGCGGCATCCACGCGCAATGCGCCCGCCAGAATCAGCCGCAGGTGCGCGCGCGTCAGGATGAAGCAGATCGCGTCGCGTTCGAAGCGAAACCGGCTGGCGCGCTCGCGTTCGGCCTGGTCCAGCAGCGGGCGCATCCGGAGCGCCGCCGGCCGGGCGTGGTCGGCCGGCAGGTTCAGCGCCGGCAGCGGAGCGGCGAGCCTTTCCTTCCAGAAGGCGCGGCCAGCGCGCAGGGCGTCCTGTTCCAGGCACCCGGCCATCCACTCGGAGTAGTCGCGGTACTGGATCGGGAGCGCGCCCTCGATGCAGCCCGCATACAAGGCCGACAATTCCCGGAGCAGAACATCCAGCGACCAGCCGTCGGCCACGATGTGGTGCACCACCAGGGAGAGCAGCCGGCGGCGCTCCCCGATCCGAAACACGCAGGCGCGCAACAGCGGAGCGTTGGATAAACCTAGAAACGGCAGTTGGCCGCACCAAACCATCAATACCCCCAAAGATTGCAGAGAGTTGGAAGCGCGGGGCTTTTCACCTGTTGGGTGAACTGCGCAGCAGTTGAACGGACCGCTCCCTGACGGTCGCGGCTCAGTAACTGCTATGGAACCGGCGCGCAGTTTCCGAGCCACGACCGTCAGGGAGTGGTTGCATACCGTGCCAACTGCCGTTTTTAGGATAAATCGAACGGCCGGGCGAACTCCTCCTGAATCCGAAGGCGCGCGGCCGCCTCGCTCAGGTCCTGGCGGCCAAGCTCGAACACAACTTCCGTGGCGGACAGGATCTTCTGTTGCGGAATCCCGCCGGCGCTGACAAACGAGGTCCGCAAAGACTCATGCCGGGCAATGACCGCGCGAAACGCGCGTTCCAGCGCGCCCTCGTCCAGATCGCCCTCGAGGTCCAGCGCGACCGGCATATTGTAGGCCGCCGCGCCGCCTTCCATCCGCGACAGCACAAAGATCCGCGCCTGCGCGTTGCTGAGCCGGTACAGTTCCCGCTGGGCGGCTGCTGGGATCGGAGTTTCCAGCGACGGCGCGCTCCGGCCAATCAGCGCTGCCAGTCCGGCCACCGTCGAATTGGCGAAGAAATCCGCCATGTCCACGCGCGCGCCAAGGCGATGCCGTATGCGCGACAGCACGCGCACCGCTTTCAGGCTGTGCCCACCCAGTTCGAAAAAGTCGTCCTCCAGGCCAACGCCCGCGGTCTCCAGCACTTCTTCCCAGATTTCGGCCAGCGTCTTTTCGATGGGCGTTCGCGCAGCCGGCGAGCCTCGCTCCGGCCCTATGTCCTGCGCGCCGCCCGGATCGGGAAGCGCTTCCCGATCGACTTTCCCCGAGGAACTTAGCGGCAGCGCCGCAATCCGGACCCACCGGGCAGGTACCATGTAGGCCGGCAGCTTCGAAGCCAGGAACCGGCGCAATTCACGCGGCTCGAAACCGGCCCGCGGAACGATGTAGGCGACGAGTTCGGGGGCGCCGGTAACCACCGCGCTCTCCACCGAAGGGTGGAGCTTGAGAGCGGTTTCGATTTCGCCGAACTCGACCCGGTAGCCGCGGATCTTCACCTGCGTATCCCGCCGGCCGAGAAACTCGAGGTTGCCGTCCGGAAGCAGGCGGCCGAAGTCGCCGGTTCGAAACAGCCGCTCGCCGTCGCGGAACGGATTCGCCACGAAACGCTCGGCGTTCAGCTCGGGCCGGTTCAGATAGCCGCGGGCCAAACCCACGCCGCCGATGCACAGTTCGCCCGCCGCCCCGATAGGCAGCGGCCGCAGGGCCTGGTCCAGGATCAGAATCTCGGTGCGGCCGATGGCCTTTCCGATCGGCACGCGGCGGGCGGAAAACTCCGCGCCCGCTTCGAGCCTAAGATAGGCCGCGCAGACCGAGGTCTCGGTGGGACCATAAGCGTTGACATAGGCGAAACGCCGGAGGTGGCGCGCGACATCCGCCGGATTGGCCGCTTCACCCGCCGTGACCAGCAATCGCAACGGCGTCAAATCGGCCGGGCCCAGCGCGCTCAGATACGCGGGCGGCAGCGTGGCCACCGTCACCCGCTCGCGCCGGAGCAGATCCAGAAAGCGCGCCGGATCCAGAATCACGTCCGGGGGCGCGATCACCAGGGGCGCGCCCGAAGCCAGCGCCAGGAAGATGTCCACAATCGAGGCGTCGAACATCGGACCCGCGAACCCGAGCACGCGGTCCCGGGCGGTCACCTCCCACCCGCGCATGAGTTCGCTCACTGTGTTGGCAAAACTTCCGTGCTCGATCAGGACGCCTTTCGGCTGCCCGGTGGCGCCGGAAGTATAGATGATGTAGGCCAGCGAAGGCGGCGACACGGCGGCTGGCCGGTGGATGGGTCCGGAGAACTCGGCCGCCTCGGCCACCGGAACCGAACGCACGCCCTCGAAAACTTCGGCCTGGTATTGCGCGCCGGCCAGCAGCAGCTTGCATCCGCTGTCGCGCAGAATGAAGGCCAGCCGCTGGCGAGGCGTCTCCGGATCGAGCGGCAGATAGGCGCAGCCGGCTTTGAGGATTCCGGCCAGGGCCGCGATCCATTCCGTGTTCCGGCCGCAGAGCACGGCCACCGGCTGCTCGGGAACGGTGGCGCAAGCGCCGGTCAGAAAGGCCGCGATGCGGCCGGAGTCGCCATCCAATTCGCCGCGGGTCGTCCGCTCCTCGCCGCAGATCACGGCCACCGCTTCGGAAGCTTCGGCGGCGCGCCGCTCGATCATATCGACGACGGCCCGTTCCGGGGCGGCGGGCGGCCGGACGCCGGCCGAAATCGAGGAATCGGGCGGCAGCCGGATCTCCCGCACCAGCCGGTCGCCTAGCACGGCGACATCCACCAGCAGCGTCTCGAAAGCCCGGGCCATTTGTCCGGCTTCGGCGCGCGAGATCAGTTGCGGGTTGTAGTTGAAGAACAGGTTGACGTCCTCGTCCTGGTTGTACTCGTCGATTTCGAGCGAGAGCGTCTCGTCGCGGGCTCCGGTATCGAGCGTGGTGACGCGCATCGGAGAGCCGCCGAAAGCGACGTCGTAATCCAGCTTCCGGTAGACCACGGTAACGTCGAAAATGCCGTGGCAGAAGCCGTCCAGCCAGCGGCAGTGGCGCAGGGTTTCCCCGAGCGGAAAGCGCTGGTGCCGGTAGCAGGCCCGGGTCTCGGACTTGATCCGAGCGGCCAGGCTCAGGACGCTCGCATCCGGGTCGATTCCGATGCGCAGCGGCATCATGCTCATGAACATCCCCGCGGTGCGGCGGAAGGCATGATTGCCGCGGTTCAGGATGGGCGTGCCGGCGACGATATCGTCGCGGCCGGTGACCCGGTTCAGGTAACCGAACAGGCAGGCCAGCAGGAACTGGAACGGCGTGACGCCGGCTTCCTCCGAGCGCCTCACCACGGAGTTGTACACCAGGCGGTTGACGCCCAGCGTGCAGCGCTGGGTCCGCAGGACGTCGCCCATCAGCTCGCCCTTGCGCGCGGTGAACGGAAGCGGCTCGGGCATGGAGGGGAACTTCGCGCGCCAGAAGGCATCGTCCTTCCGGAACTGCTCGGATGCGGCATAGGCGTGGTCGTCCTGAATGAAATCGGCGTAGGAACGCCGCTCGACATCGGGCAGGCGGCCGCAGCGGAGCAGTTCGTTGTAGGCCTCGGCGACGGTGGCGGTGATCAGCGAATGGCCGAAAGCGTCGTAGGCCACATGGTGAAACTTGGGATACCACAGGTGCAGGTCCGCGCCCAGACGGAACAACACGTCGGCGTGCAGCGGAAACTGGTCCAGGCGCATGGGCCGGGCGATGTCCGCCAGCACCCATTCGACGGCCGAGGGCAGCGGCTCCGGGCGGGTCGAGAAGTCCAGCGCCTCGAACGGACACGGGCACGCCTGTACCGGCAGGAATTCCTGCATGGCCGTCTCGCCATCCAAATGCAGGCGCATCCGCTGCGCGTCGTGTACGTCAAGCGCGCATTCCAAGCCCTGCCGGAACCGTTCGGCGTCCAGCGGGCCGCGAATGACGATGGCGCCGGCCATGTTGTATTTCGTCGTGGCGCCGCGCAGGAGCGCGCCCAGGTAGATGGATTGCTGCGGAAACGAGAGCGGGTGCATGGGCGGGAACTCCGGCTATTGCGGTCTCATGGGCTGGATGGCGCCGGCGCGGGGCGGCTTTCTTGGATTGTTATCGGCGCGCCGTGGCGGAAGGCGTTGAGGAAGAGCGGCTTGTCGTCCAGTTCGCCGCGGCTGTCGAATTTGTAGCGG
>JAUYBU010000607.1 GCA_030693045.1 Bryobacterales bacterium
TGGTGCTTTTCCACGGTCCGAACGGATACGGAAAGAGCAGCGTCGCCGAGGCGATCGAGTGGCTTTTCTATGCGGCCACCCAGCGGCGGCAGCTTGGAGACGCCGTCAGCAAAACCGAATACGCCGGGACCTACGGCAACGTGCATCGAAGCGGTCCGGCGGAAGTCTCGGCGCGATGTCGCATGCCCGATGGACGGGAACACGTCCTGATGCGGCGCCTGGCCCTCGGCGCAAGAGACGAGGATTCGCAGCTTTTCATCGACGGCATGCCGGGGAGTTTTGCCGAAATCGGAGTGTATCCCGCCGAGCCGGCCTGTCCCGTCGTCGCTCAACACAGTCTGCAAGCTTTCATTCACACCAAGCCCAAGGAGCGGCGAGATGCGATCAGCGCGGCCCTGGGCCTGGAAGAGGTTACGAGTTTCAAAAGCGCGCTGGACAGCGCGCGGAGGTCGTTCAGCCGCACTCCCCCAAGCCAGGTGACCGAGGCGCGAGCGCTCCTTAAGGGGCTCGCGCCGGCGCTGGCCTTGATTCCGGAGACGGCGGCGGTGGGCGCGCGCTGGAACGAGACGCCGGTCCGGATCGATTACCGAGGGGACTTCGCGGCCATCCAGAGAGCGGCCCGGCAGTTTGCCGGACAGGCGCCGGCAACCCACGCCGAGTTGCTGGAAGCACTTCGAGGCGCGCGACGTCAGGCCAGCAAAGCCGTCTTCGACACGGCTCGGATCGCCCCCGCTCCCGCCGCGGAAAGCGCGGTTTCCCTGCTTTCGCAGGCTGCGGCAAGCTGCCGTGAGGCGCTGGGCGCGGTTGCGGCGGAAGCAAGCCTGGCCGCGGCCGCCACGACCGCCGCATACAGTTCCGACATCCTGGCGTTTTGGGAGGCGGGCCTGCATTTGGCGCAGGAAGACGGCTGCTGTCCGATGTGCGAGTCCCCTACACTTACCGCCCGGCAGCGCGAGACCCTCCAGAGCCGCGTGGCGGCGCACAAACAGGTCATCGAGGCGAACCGTCGATTGAAGACCGCCACGGCTCGGGCCCTCGGCGCGCTGGAGTCGCTCGAGCGCCCGGTTCGAGAGGCGACCATCGCCGAATTGCTACCCGCCGAATGGGAAACTCTGGCCGGACTTATGCAGGACGCCGAAGCTACGCTGGAGAAATTCCGTGCGGCGCATTCGTCTCAGGCCGCCTCGGGCCGCAAGCTGGGGGAGAGCGTGCGCGCCGCGGTGGTCCGATTGAAGGGCCTGGCGGCGGCGCTTGCCGATCCTTCGCGAACGGCGGGAGCGGTGGAAGAGATGACCCGGGCTCCGGAAGCTTTGGCGGCCGCTCTCGAGCGCCACGTTGAAGCGGCCAGAGCGTACCTGGCCGGCTGGGACGAGTTCGCGCGGGTTCTAACCGAGCGGATCGGCAGCAGTGACTTAGTTGGGCAGATAGACAGCGTGGGCAAGGCCCTGAAGTCGGCCGGCGCCATCCAGGTATTGGCTGTTTATGAAAGCATATTGGACAGCTCGAAGGCCCTCATGCAACTTACCGAAAGCTACCTCCAGAAGAAGCAGACCGAACTTCTGAAGCAGCGCGGCAAGGAAGTCCAGGATCTGTACGACCTGCTGAATCCCGGCGCGCCCGTGGGATTCGACGACATGGAGCCGGGCTCGGATCAAATCAAACTGCACGCCCGCAGTTTCGGTGTGCGGATGAGCGCCGCCGCCAATCTCAGCGAGTGCCAGCTCAATTGCCTGGGCCTGTCGGTCTCGATCATGAAGGCTACGACGCCGGGGTCTCCGTTCGGATTTATCGTCCTCGACGACCCAGTCCAGTCGATGGACGACGCTCACTGCGAGGCGTTCCTGGGCTCCATCCTGCCGTACCTGATGGACCACTGCGGCAAGCAGGTCGTTCTCCTGTCTCACGCCGGAGATATCGTCGATCGGGCAGCCGACCTGAACGCGAGCCGGCGGGTAAGGCTGTATCGCCTCGACAGGTACGACAAAAACGGGCCGTCCGTGCTAGCGCGGGAAGCCGGCTGGACTTAGCCCCGGAACCAGGCGCAGCGCGTTCTTGTAGTAAAGCTTCTTCAGAACCTCGTCGGGCAGGTCCAGCCCGTACATTTTCCACATGCCGTGGTATTTGCGGTCGTGGTCGAAATACTCGTCGGCGGTTTCGAAGGTGCGGAAATAGGTGCCGTATTCCACCGGCCGCCAGGTGTCTTTGCCGAACATCAGCCGGTCCTGATACTTGATGAAGAACTCGCGCGCCATGCGCGGCTGGCGTCCCAGTTCCTCGAGCACGGCCGAGATGTCCAGGTACACGTTGGGCTGCTTGTCGAGCAGGCGGCCCAGGCGCGCCAAGTCGATTCCGAGCCAGCCCATGTGCGCGTTGATGAAGGTGGTTTTCGGATGGCGCGCGAAGAGGCGGTGCTGTTCGGCGATCAGTTCCTCCCAGGGCGGGTAGCGCTCCGGCGGGCGGCCGCGGCCGGGGTAGAGCTTTAGTTCGAGCCAGCGCTCGTTGAAGCGGTCCATCGGATCGAAGAGTCCCTTGGGTTCGGCAGTGTGAATCATCACCGGGAGACCCAGACGGGCGCAGGCCTCGAAGAGCAGGTCGAAACGCGGGTCGTCGGTGTGGATGCGCTGTCCCTTGCCGTCCTTGAGGTCCATGCCGAAGTTCTTGAAGATCTTCAGCCCCTGCGCGCCGTTGCGGACGTCCTCTTCGAACTGTGCGGCGGCGCGCTTGGGGTAGTCCGGCTCGTCGATTCCGGTGAAATTGATGTTGGCGAACACGGCGAAGCGGTCCGCGTAGCGGCCTTTGAGCGCCTGAACGGTCTGCTTGAAGCGGTCGCCGTAGCCGCCGCTCAGGTTGACCATGATGCGCATGTTCAGGCCGTCCATATCCTTCACCAGGCGGTCCACCTGCTCGGGCGTCCCGCCGCGCTGATGGTTGTGGACGTCGATGAACGGATACTTGGCGACCTTCACCGGGTGTTGAGGCGCCACCAGGAGCGAGCGCGGCTCGTACTCCTCGATGGTAACCGCCTGGCCGAACGCAAGACCGGCCGCCAAAACGAGGACAACCCAAATCCGCCGCATACCAACGAGTATAAACCGGGGACGGAGTACTCCGTCCCCGGTTTTCAGCGGGCGGCGGCGTTGGTCTGGGTATCGAGCATCGCGGCGATGCGCTCGCGCACGCTGGCGGTAAGCCGTTCGCGATCCTTCAACGTCAGCCCCTGGGCCGGTATGGGATCGCCCACCATCAGGCGGACCCGCCCTCCCCGAACCACCGCCGTGTGGGCCGCCATGATCTCGCGCGTGCCCCGAAGCGCCAGCGGAACGATGGGCGCGCCGGACTTGATGGCGATGTAGGCGGCGCCTTCCTTGAATTCCTGCAACGTCCCGTTGGTCCGCTCGCCCTCGGGGAAAACCAGGACCGACACATTCTGATCGCGCACCATGCGCGCGGCCGCCGCCAGCACGCGGATCGAGGTCATCACGCGCACCGAGGGGCGCGGATCGTCGAGCGGCACGGGAATGTAGCCCGCGCGCTTCATGTGGTGGCCGAGAAAGGGAATCTTGAACAGACTCTCCTTGGCCAGAAAACGGAACTGTTCGGGGATAGAGGCCAGGATCACCGGCGTGTCGATGTAGCTCAAGTGGTTGGAGGCGAAGACATAGCTGGAATCGGGCCGCAGCTTCTCGATCCCTTCGATGGTCACCTTGGCGCGGAAGATGACCAGCAGCATGCGGGCCCAGGCGCGGGCGACGTGGTGCGGCGCGCGGCCAGTGGAATCGAACAGCGAGGAGGCGACCGAGATGGTCGCCATCACGGCGGTGGAGAGCGCCACCAGCGGAGCGGTGACCAGGATCGATCTCAGTAAGGCAAACGACATGGCCAACTGCCTATTGTACGAGTCGCGCGCGCGCTTCGCCTACCAGAAAAAGCGATCCGGTGACAAAAATGACGTCCTCGGGCGCGGCTTCTTCGATCAGCGTCAGGGCCGCGGCGAGATCCGGAGCGGCCAGCGCGCGCGGGTGATCGAAGAGTTCCAGCAGGGTCTGGGGCCGCACGGCGCGCGCCTGCGCGGGCGCGGTGAGAATCACCCGGCTGGCGACGGGCGCCAGAATGCCCCCCATCTCGGCCGCCGCTTTGTCCCGCATGGCGCCAAAAACCAGCCAGACGCACCGCCCGGCGTGAAACCGGCGCACATAGGCGGCCAGCGCGCGCGCCCCGGCCGGGTTATGCGCGCCGTCAAGAAAAATGTCCGGCCTTTCGGCGACCCGTTCGAGCCGGCCGGGCCAGCGCGCCGCGCGGATTCCACGCTCGATGGCCGCCGCCGGGACACCCAGCAGCTCCAGCGCCGCCACGGCCGTGAGCGCGTTAACGACCTGGTGTTCTCCGGCCAGCGAGCATTCGACGCGCACACAAACCCGGCCGGCGGCGGTAAAACGATTCCCCAGCGCGTCGAGTTCCAGGTCCCGGATCTCCCACTCGGATGCCAGGGTTGGAGTAATCCCGGCCGCGGCGGCGTGCTCTCGAAGCACCGGATCCACCTCGGGCCGCTGTGGCGCAAACAGCGCCATCGATCCCGGCTTCAAAATTCCGGCCTTCTCCGCCGCGATGGCCTCCAGGCTCTTACCCAGAAACGCCTCGTGGTCGAAGTCGATGGGAGTGATGACCGCCAGATCCGGTGCGACCACATTGGTGGCGTCCAGCCTGCCGCCCAGACCGACCTCGAGGACCGCAACGTCCACTCGAAGCTCCCGGAATAGCACGAAAGCCATCGCGGTGACGGTCTCGAAGTAGGTCGGGTGGCACTCCAGGACACCGGCGGCGAGCAACCGCTCGCAAGCCTGGTGAACCGTCTGGCACGCCCCGGCGAACTGTTCCGGCGAGACGGGAACGCCGCCGATCCGAATCCGCTCGGCCGGCTCGACCAGGTGCGGCGAGGTGTACAGGCCGGTCCGCAAGCCGGCGGCGCGCAGCCCGGATTCGATCATGGCGCAGGTCGAGCCTTTGCCGTTGGTGCCGGCCACGTGCACGAAACGCCCGCCCCGGTGCGGCGCGCCCAGCGCGTCCAGAAGGTATTGGATACGGTCCAGCCCGAGCTTGGCGGTCTTGACCTCGTTGCCCAGCGAGTACAGCAGGCGAACCGATTCCGGATAAGTCATACCCACTGCTCCCTCAGAAGCTGCAAAAGAATCCGGGGACACTCCGGGCTGGCTTCACGGAAACAACACTTTGAAGCGCCCACAGGCGTGTCCCCCAGGATTCTTTTACAGCTTCTCACGGTCGCGGCTCGGAAACGATTCTGAGCCGCGCGCGTCAGCAAGCGGTCCTCCTACATCGTCCGCGTCACTTTGGTGAGCGTGCGCGGGTGGTCGGGGTCCAATCCTTTCACCTGGGCCAGGCAGGCGGCGAACAATTGCGCCGGAACGATGTAGGGGATGGGCGTGTAAATGTCCTCGGGCGTCAGGCTCTTTCGCACCAGCTTCAACGGCAGGCAGACGGCGCACTCGGCTTGCGAGGCCGCGTCGGGATTGCCCCTGTCGGTGATGAGCAGCGTTTCGGCTTTCAGGTGCCGGAGTTTCTCGAGCATCGCGCGGGTTGCGGGCCAGGTCACGCCGGCGGGCCCGAACAGAAAGGCCGGAAAGGACCGGTCGACCATCGCGATGGGGCCGTGCATCAGGTCGGCCGTGGAGAACCGCTCGGCGGGAACGTAACAGGTCTCCATCAATTTCAGGGAGAACTCGAAGGCGTTGGCGTAGTTCAGCCCGCGCCCGATGACCACGGCGTGGTCCATGAAGCGGTAGCGCTGGGCGCGCACGGCGATTTCAGGTTCCAGCTTGAGAGCCGCCGCCGCGGCATCCGGCAGACGCTCGAGATCGTCGGGCCGGAGGCGTGCGCCCAGCGCCCAGGCCAGAACGTACATGGCCATCAACTGCCCGGTATAGGTCTTGGTCGCCGCGACGCTCTTCTCCTTTCCGGCGCGGACATGCAGGAGGGATTCCGCCACGCGCGCCATCGAGCTGGTTCGTTCGTTGGTCACCCCCAGGGTGAACGCCCCGGCGGCCCTGGCGCGCTCCAGAACCAGGTTGGTGTCGGTGGATTCCCCGGATTGCGAAATGGCCACCACCAGCGCGTCGCGCAGATCGACGGAAGCCTGATAGAGCGTGATAACCGATGGCGCGGCGAGTGACACGGGGATGCCGGTGGTGATCTCAAGCAGATACCGGCCGAACCGGCAGGCGTTGTCGGAGCTTCCGCGGGCCGCCAGCACGATCAACCGGGGACGCTGTTTCCGGAATCGCGCGCGGAGACGGACCGCCTCCCGCATTTGGCCGCGCAGGGTCCGCTCGAGCGCGGCGGGCTGCTGCCGAATCTCCTCCAGCATCTTGGACATCGTTCCCAGTTTACCGGGATCCGGCCTACATCGGGGTAAGCAATCGCGATTCCGACCCTACCCAGAACGCCGGCGCGGGCTCCTGAGTGGCGGGCGAGCCGATCACCCGCGGCTTGATCACCAGCAGCGTGGACGAATTGGACCGGTCCCGCCCGTGCTGGCTCATCAGCGGCCCCAGGATGGGCACTCCGCTCAGCCCGGCGATGCCGGCCAGCGAGCGCGATTCGGTTGAACTCATCAGACCCGTCACCACCGCCCACTCCCCGTCCGCGAGGCGGACTTTGGAGTTGAACTTGCGGTTGGCGACGATCGGAATCCCGTTCTGCGCTTTGCCCGTCAGAACTTTGAACTCGCCTTCCACCTCGAGCGACACTTCTCCGTCGCCGTGGATTTTCGGAGTGATCTTGAGCACCAGGCCGAGATCCTCGAAGGTGAACGTGGGCGGAAACGAGAATCCCTGGCCGGCGCCCGGGGTCATGCTGGAGTAGCTCTGGGACATGATCGGATACTTGTCGCCGACGTGCAGCGAAGCGGGTTGGCCGTCGACCGAGCGCAAGGTGGCGCGCAGCAGCGTGTCGGCGCTCGAGCGGGTCATGCTGGCGAACAGTTCGGCGTCGGCGATGCCCAGCCCGAGGAACGTCTTGCCGGCGCCGAAAGTCAGGAAACGGGCGAAACCGGCCGGCGTCGCCGGCAAGATATTCCGCCAGCGGCCGAAGTTGACCAGCGAGAACCGGTCGGGCAGGCGCAAACCGAAACTGCTCGAGGTCTTGCTGTTCAAATCCAGCAACTCGACCTCGAGGACCACCTGGGGGCGATGGCGCAACAACTGCTCGAACAGTTGCAGCGCCGGGCGCGCCTTCGAGACGCGGTCTTTCAGCAGGACCAGACGCCGGGCCGAATCGATCACGAACCGCTGAATTTCCATCGCCTGCTGCACGCTGCGGGCCATCTCCTGGGCTTCCTGGATGGAAACCGGCTCGGGGATGGGAACCACCAGCGCCACCGTGGGTTCGGCGTCGGTCCGCTTCTGGGGCGTGTCTTTCGCCACAAAAACCAGCTTCGGGCCCAGCGGGACCAGGAAACTGCCGGTGGCGGCTTCCAGCGCCCGCAGGGCGTCCCGGTAGTCGACGTCGTCCACCTGGAAGCGGAGGCCGCTGGGCGGTTGGTAGTCGCCGTCGAAGACCGCGTCGAGGCCGAAGGCCTTGGTGATCTCGAGCCACAGCGTCTTGGCGTCACCCTTTAGATCGAAGGACTTACGCAGTTTTTCGGCCTGCAGTTCGGTGGGGGGAAGCGGACGGCGGGCTTCCTGCAGGTCGGCTTCGGAAATAGAGCCGGCAAGCGCCGGAGCGTCGTCCTCGATCTCCTCGGCGGAAGCCGGCGCGGGCTTTGGCGGAGACTCCGTAAGTGCTTTGGTTTGTAGTGACTGCGCCCGAGACCAATACTCGCGCCGGAGGGGTTCGGCAGCCGCCGCCTGGGCGTAGTACAGGTAGGCTTTGGCGAACTCGCCTTTCTTCTCCGCCTGCCGGGCGAGCACGTACAATTCACCCGCGCTCTGGCCTTGGACCGCCAGCGCCGCCGCAAGCATGAATGCCGCCAGACGCACTACCGCCACATTCAGTTGACGGGCGATTCACCCCAATCGTGGATAAACTTTCCGCGCGCGACTGCCGATTGATACCCGGGAGGGATTGCGCCTCAATGGCAGCCACAACCACCACGGCACTTCGCGCGGGCTTCGCTCCGTCGGTGCCCCAGACTTTTGAGCAATTGGGAATCGGGCAGTCGCTGGTGCTCGACCTGGTGCTGCGGCGCCTGCTCCTGGAAGGCTACAGCAATCTGCAATCCTTGGGCCGGACCCTGCGGCTCTCGGCGCCCATCATCGACCAGATCTTCACCCAGATGCGGCAGCAGCAGTTGATTGAAGTGAAAGGGATGACCGGCAACGACTACAACTTCGTTCTGTCGGCGGCCGGACGGGCGTTGGGGACCGAACGGTTCCAGATCTCGCAGTACGCGGGCGCCGCGCCGGTTTCGCTCAAGGACTACATCCTCGCCACCAAAGCGCAAGCGGCCCGCGTGCAGATCGACCGGCGGACGCTGCGCAAGGCATTCGGCGACCTGGTGATCACCGACCGGATGCTGGATCAGTTGGGCCCGGCGTTGATTTCCCAAAGCTCCATCTTCGTGTATGGGCCCACCGGAAACGGGAAGACCTGCCTGGCCGAGCGGATGCTGAGAATCTACCAGGATGCGGTGCTGATTCCCTACGCCGTCGAGGTGGACAACCAGATCATCAACCTCTACGATCCGGTGGTGCACCACCGGCTGGAGTTCGACGACCCGGAGGTGGACCCGCGCTGGGTGCTGTGCAAGCGGCCCTGCATCGTGGTCGGCGGCGAACTGATCCCCAGCATGCTCGAACTGCGCCTGGACGACATCTCCGGCATCTACGCCGCGCCGCTTCAGATGAAGGCCAACAACGGGATCTTCATCATCGACGACTTCGGCCGCCAATTGATGTCGCCGCGCGACCTGCTGAACCGCTGGATCGTTCCGATGGACCGGCGCGTCGACTACCTCACGCTGCGTTACGGCGTGAAGTTCCAAATCCCGTTCGAACTGATGGTGGTGTTCTCGACCAACCTCGACCCCAGCGATCTGGCCGACGAGGCCTTCCTGCGCCGAATCCACAACAAGATCTTCGTGGAGGCGGTGGATGTTCAGGTCTTCGACCTGATCTTCCAGCGGGTGGTGACCGCCAGAGGCATCCCCTGCGAGCCGGACAGCGCCGCCTACCTCCGAAAACTGTGCCTGCGCGGCGGACGCACGGAACTCCGCGCATGCTACCCGAACGACATCTGCAACCTCCTCTTGTCGATCAGCCGTTACGAGAGCCGGCCGATCGAGATGAGCAAGACGGATATGGAGCGGGCCGCGGATCTTTACTTCGCCAAGAGCTGAGCCACCCGTTCTCACTTCTGGGGCGGCACGTAATCGGGCGGTAACTGGGCTCCTTCGCCGAAGAAGTACTCTTCCATCTGGCGCAGTAGAAACTCCTGCGCTTCGGGCGTTCCAAGGTTGAGCCGGTATTCGTTCATGATCATCTTCATGCGCTCAATCCAGAGCTTCCAGGCCTCTTTGGAGACGTTCTCGTAAATGCGCTGGCCGAGCGGGTGCCTGTCGAACGGCGCCTCGTCGAGCCCGGGCAGTTCGCGCTGGAGCTTGACGCAGAACACCGTTCGCGCGCCCGGCTTTTGACCCTCAGATCCCATTTCAGATTCCTCCTGTACAAGCAACCACTGGCCGACGCTCGTGGTTCGGCAACTCAGGCTACCGATGATTTCAGGATAACGCAGACTCCCGGGGCTTCCGGGAGCGTTGCGCGTCGAGGAACTCGGAGAACTTCAGGAGCCGGGTTTCGCCCTTCTCGTAGTGCCGCCTCACGGCCTTCTGGTAGCGCCGCAGCGCGTCCCGCCGGGCCGACGGACCCAAATTACAGCTTTCGATATCCAGGAGCAGCTCGATCTCCCACGCCCGGAAGCAGTTGCGGTTCATGGTGCCGCGCAGCAGTTCGTTGATGAGACGCGTGCAGCGCGCCAGCAGCACTTCCGGGTCTTGAGCGATCTCCTCCATCCGGCAGCCAACCTCCCGTCGCTATTTCGTAGCCTGTCGCGCGAAATTCGGTCTCCCAGTCAGGATAGCAGGCGAGCGTCAGCGCCGCAGGTAGGCGTCGTCGCCCCGAATCCAATCCTCGCGGCGCGGGGCGAACAGGTCCATCGCCAGGCTGTCCTCCAGAGCCTCCACCTTGTGAGGAGCGTTGGGCGGAATCTCCATCACCTGGCCTGGCGAAAGCAGCTTTTCCCGGTCGTCGAAGACGAACCGCAGAAGCCCTTCGACAAGCACCGTCATCTGCTCGTTCTCATGGCTGTGCCGGGCCACCACCGCGCCTTTGGCCAGGGCGATGCGGGCGACGGTCAGATTCGCGCCGTGAATCACCTGCCTGGCGAGTTGCCCGCTAAGTTGCTCTTTCGGAATCCGGTTCCACTCGTGAAGCTTCATAGCGGCGGTATTGTATCATGGGGGTTGCGTCTGCGGGAAACGCGCACAACGCGGACAACCGGCGGGCAAGGAGGTCCGGATGAAAGGTGTCGTGTTGGCCGGCGGCAGCGGCAGCCGGTTGTATCCGCTTACGAAAATCACCAACAAGCATCTGCTGCCGATCTACGACAAGCCGATGATCTACTACCCCATCCAGACCCTGGTGGATGCGGGGATTGACGACATCCTGATCGTGACCGGCGGCAAGAACGCCGGCGATTTCCTGCGCCTGCTGGCCAATGGCAAGGAGTTCGGACTCTCGCACCTGAACTTCACTTACCAGGAAGGCGAGGGCGGCATCGCCGACGCGCTGGCGCTGGCCGAGCACTTCGCCGACGGCGGCAAGTTCTGCGTCATCCTGGGCGACAACATCGTCGAGCGGAACATCCGCGGCGCGGCCGATGAGTTCCGGGCGCAGGACCGTGGCGCGCGAATTCTGCTCAAGCAAGTGCCGGACGCGGAGCGGTTCGGCGTGGCCGAGATCCGCGGCGACCGCATCATCGGCATCGAGGAGAAGCCCGCCCGGCCGAAGTCCAACTACGCCGTGACGGGCATCTACATGTACGACGCCACCGTGTTCGAGAAGATACGCACGCTGGTGCCCTCGGCGCGCAACGAACTGGAAATCACCGACGTCAACAACGCCTACATCCGCGAAGGCAGCATGACGTTCTCGAACCTGGAGGGCTGGTGGACCGACGCCGGGACCTTCGATTCGCTGCTGCGCGCCACCAACCTGGTGGCCAAGACCCGCCACAGCGACGCGGCCATGGAATTCCCCGAGGCGCCCGCCCCGGCCCGATAATCGGCGCCCCCCGCCGCGCCGGCCGCGAAAACCGCAACCGCCTCCTGCCTTCAATCGCCGGGATCATGCCCGCACATAACCCCTTGGTCAACACACGAACGGCCCGTGGTCACCTCGCATCGCAAACACAAGACTTAGACGCGCCAAGATCCAATTTTTCCGTCAATTTTGGGGAGCTTTGGGGGAGCGCGCATGGAGTCCAACTTCCTTCGGCGGCGGATATGGCGTGCCTGGTTCCGGTTGACTCAGTACGCCGTACATAGTATGTTTGACGTGTATGATTCGCTCGTTCCGATGTCAGGAAACCAAGGCGATCCATGAAGGATATGGCAGCCGGAGATTTCGTGGGATCGAAGAGCAAGCGCGCAAGCGGCTGCGCTGGTTGGCTGCAGCCACGAGCCTCACCGATCTGGGGGCCATTCGGGGCAACCGGTTGGAGGCGCTGAAAAGCGACCGGACAGGCCAGCATAGCATTCGGATCAATGACCGCTGGAGGATCTGCTTTTCGTGGCGGGAAGCGAACGCGCATGACGTCGAGATCGTGGACTACCACTAGGAGAGGAAGGTTATGGCGCAGAGAAGGAAATTGCCGCCCATCCACCCGGGCGAGTTACTCCGGGACGAACTCACAGAGATTGGGGTCAGCCTGAACGAACTGGCCCGCGCCCTCCGGGTTCCGATGAATAGGATCAGCGCCATTGTCAACGGAAAGAGGGCGATTACAGTGGACACTGCTATGCGTCTGGCCCGATATTTCGGCACGTCGCCGCAGTATTGGTTGAATCTTCAGATCGCGTACGACCTCGAGGTCGCCGGGCAAGAGATTCAGCCCCGGATTGAGATGGAAGTCCTGCCACGGACCGCCGCCTAAGCCGAGCCCGGTGGAAAGAGGAGGAGACGGTGGTGGCAACATCGGAGCAACTAAGAAAGCCCTGGCACAACGAAAACCTTTGTTGTAGTCACGGCCGGCTCAAAATTGCCCTGTCCTGGCTACCACTGGATGGCTAACAGGCTTGGTGTGTAATCACTTTTCGCTCAATTACATGCAAACGCGACCGGGGCCCGTCGCGGCGAAGGAGAGAGGAGGCACGGCCATGACGACCAAAGACGCGCTTCACCAACTCGTCGACCAATTCCCGGACGAACAGGCAAGACTGGCCCGAGTGTGGTTGGAAGACCTCCGGGACGCCGCCGACGCAGACGGCCCCTGCTGGACGCGGCAACATTGGCCTCCCTGGACCGCGGGCTTTCCGATGTTGCTGAGGGGCGCGTCAAGCCCCTCGACCAGTACGAGCGCGAACGCGGGCTGTGACCTACCGCGTCGCTGTCGCTCACGATGCAGAAAAGATCTCCTCGACCGCCTTGACCGTCCGGCGGAGCATCGCATCCGCGCCCGCTTCGTGCAACTCGCCGAAGATCCCTTCGACCTCCGCCTCTCGGCTCCGCTCGCCGAGCGCGCCGGGGTGCGTAAGTCCCGTGTTGGCGGTTGGCGCATCCTGTTCACCGTGGACCGCGACGCGAAGATCCTCCAGGTGGTCACAGTGGATACTCGTGGGCAGGTCTACAAGCACTCATGACCATCTCGATGGGCCCGCCGGAACCCTCTCCCCAGCACGGCCAAGTTGAGCGAGATCCGGACCCCGCTCGTTTCGGCGTTCCAAACGATCTCCTGAACCACCTCGCGGATGAGGGCTCTCTCGACCACGGGATCGAGCAGCGGCATCGGAAACCCGGGACACTACACTCAAACCCCGATTTCCGGCCTCGTGCCTGGTCTGTGCACCGCCCGCAAACCGGGGGTTGCGGCAGAACCGATCTATCCCGGCGCACCGTGTCCCCGGATCTCTTCACTGCGTCCGAGGCCTTCCCCGGCGAGAGAGCGGCCCGGATGCGCGACTTCCGGACGGCGCTCCGCTCAACAGTGCTACTACGGGTAGGGCATTGTACTGCCATTCGGCAGCCCGGATGCTCATCGCCGGACCGAAGGCGACTTGTAGCCACGGCAGCAGCATTTCTTGCCTTGTGATGCGCCATGCGCACAAAACCACGCGGTGTAGACGAAAGGCCGCCCCACCATGGCGGGCGAAGAGCATTCCCGGTTCACTGGCGCGACGACCGCCGGGGGCAAGCCGCGCGGTAGTTTCGGTCTATACCCGCGTGCGCACTTGCCGGAAAGGCAAGCAGTCCGCCTCGCACCGAGTTGACCTAAGTGTCTTTTCGCAAATGACTTAGAGACTACGCTCTAGGCCGACTTTCGTTGCCTGTAGTCAGGACTGTAGACAAAATCCCCACTTGGCGCTGGCGGCGGGGACTCCAAGTAGAACATCAAGATACACTTCAAAATGATACGCTTCTCGGTGCTGGTAGAAGGCAAGAGGTCCGTCATTCAAGTCGTTGAATCTGAAGAGGAATTTGAGGGTAGGACAGTTTGCACCCTCACCGCTCGGTCAAAACACGGTAAGATGTTTACTTTCAACTACTTGCGATGGACAGCCTTGGCGGAGCCTTGTTGATGCTTGTAGATGTTTGTGCGGCTCTGGTGCGCTCTGCGACTACGGAATCAACTGCAATTTTGGACTATGCATTCTGATTTGCTCGACCACCTGGTCGCTATGCGCTTACAGCGTATCAGCATAAGGGATGGACCCCGATTCATCGTCAGGACGCTGCCACTTCCCTCGAATCTCCAGCCCAAAAGTTGCCGCAGTTAATGCGATTATGGACGCGAACGGAGTTTCCGCTTCGGCACTCCCGAGAAGTTACCCGGGTTTGCTCGCCAAAAGTGATCCACAACTTGCCCCAACTTGCCCCGGAAGCCGGGGATGATGGTGAGGTTCCCCATATCCGGCGGAGAGGGCCTTGCCCACGTGCAAATCTC
>JAUYBU010000049.1 GCA_030693045.1 Bryobacterales bacterium
CGCCGCCCGCGGGCCCGGCGGCGCCGCTTCCGGTTGCGGCGGCCCCGGCCGGCGAGACGAAGTTCTGTATCGAATGCGGCAAGCCCATGCCGGCGCGCGCGAGGTTCTGTCCCGGTTGCGGCGGCGCACAGTAGAAACCAACTATGAAATCGGAGTCTGCGGCCGGGTGCGAGTGGGTGATCGAAGCCTACGGATGCACTCCGGCCGCCCTCAGCAGCCTGGGCCAGCTCGAAGCGCTCTTCGATCGCGTGGTCGGCGATCTGGCTCTCAAGCCGGTGCGGCCGGCACTCTGGCATCGGTTCCCCGAGCCCGGCGGTGTGACCGGCGTATGCCTGCTCGGCGAGTCGCACCTGGCGGTTCACACCTTTCCCGAGCACGGCTCTTTGTGCTTGAATTTATTTTGTTGCCGGCCGCGGCCGGAGTGGGACTTTGTGGGGTATCTTAAGAAGGAGTTCGGCGCCCGGTCGGTAGACGTGCGCCGGATGGACCGGCCTTATCAACAGCCATGAGCCAGCCAGTCGCCAACTGCCCCAATTGCGGCGCGGCGGTGCGCTTCCGATTTTCGAGCGCCGTGCAGTCGGTGTGCGAATACTGCCGTTCGATCGTGGTGCGGCGCGACGTCAACCTGGAGCGGGTAGGCGAAGTCTCCGACCTGCCCCCCGATCCGTCGCCCATCCAGATCACCACCGAAGGCATCTACCGCAACCGCCCGTTTGTGGTCGCCGGGCGCATCCTATATGAATACGAGCAGGGCGGGTGGAACGAGTGGCACATCGTCTTCAGCGACGGCAAGAGCGGCTGGCTGTCGGACGCGATGGCCGAATACGCGGTTACGTTCGGGATAATTCCCACGCCCGAGCCGCTGCCGCCGGTGGAGAAGATCCACCGCGGGCGGCGCTTTCGCTGGTACGGCGCCGACTACCAGGTGACCGTGCTGACGCCGGCGCGCTACCGCGGCGTGGAAGGTGAGCTGCCGTTCGAGTATTGGAACAAGCAGCAGGTTCTGTTCGCCGACCTGCGCACCAGCGACGCCCGCTTCGGCACCATCGATTACTCGGAAAGGCCGGCGCTTCTTTTTCTGGGCGAGTCGGTGGAGTTCGAAGCGCTGCGCCTGAAGAACCTGCGCCGCGTTGAGGGGTGGGACGCATGAGCACCGCGCCTCAGGTCCGCTCGCTCAATTGCACCAACTGCGGCGCGCCGCTGACCATCCGCGCGGGCGGGCACACGCTGACCGTGGTCTGCGCGCGGTGCCTTACGCTGCTGGACGCGCGCGACCCGGCGCTGGGCGTGCTCCAGACTTTCCAGGATCGCCAGAAGGTGGAGCCGCTGATTCCGCTGGGCACGCGCGGCGAACTGCGCGGCGCCACCTGGGAGGTGATCGGCTTCCAGGTGCGCAGGATCGTGGTCGAATGCGTCCCCTACGACTGGTCCGAGTACCTGCTCTATAACCCGTTCAAAGGTTTCCGGTATCTGACTGAGTACAACGGCCACTGGAACTTCGTCGCGACGTTGCGCGCTTTGCCCGAGGAGACCGTCGCGCGCGGCCGGCGCGCGGTACGCTACCTGGGCCGGGCCTACGCCCAGTTTCAGAGCGCGTCGGCCCGCACCATCTTCGTTTTGGGCGAGTTTCCTTGGCAGTTCCGCGTCGGCGAAGCGGTCTACGTGTCGGACTACATCGCGCCCCCGCAGGCCCTCTCGGTCGAGCGCACGCACAATGAAGAGGCCTGGTCGCTGGGCGAGTATCTGCCGGGCGGCGAGGTCTGGAAGGCGTTCAAGCTCCCGGGCGCGTGTCCGCCGGCGCGGGGGATCTATTCGAACCAGCCTTCGCCGCATGGCTCAAATGCCCGGAGCGTCTGGGCCGTCTGCCTGGCGCTGGTGGTAATGCTGGCCGCGATGATGTTTCTGTTTTCGGTGGGCACGCTCCAGGAAGAGGTTTTCCAGTCCAGCTACACGTTCTCGACGGCGTCGAAGGGCGAGACTTCGTTTGTCACGCCGGTCTTCGAATTGAAGGGCCGGATGTCGAATGTGGAAGTGAAGGTCGATACGGATCTGGAGAATGACTGGGCCTATCTCAGCTTCACGCTGATCAACGAGCAGTCGGGCCAGGGCTTCGACTTCGGCCGTGAGATCGGTTACTACCATGGCGTGGACAGCGATGGAAGCTGGAGCGAAGGCGGGCGCGACGACCGGGTGCTGGTTCCGTCGGTTCCCCCGGGACGCTACTATCTGCGCGTCGAGCCGGACATGAACGATGAGGACGGCCGGGCGCACTCGGTGCGCTACCAGGTGAAGGTCCGGCGCGACGTGCCGTATAACCTGTTTTTCTGGATCGCGGGGCTGCTGCTCTTGGTCCCGCCGATCTTTGTCAGCCTGCGGGCCGCCGGATTCGAGAAGGCCCGCTGGGAGGAATCGAGTTACGTGACCGAGATGAGATCGGGGGGGGAGGACGAATGAGCCATCCGTTTTATCTGGCTTACGGCGTGCTGTTGCTGGGCCTGGTGGGTGTGGCCGAATACCGCGGCTGGAGCCCGACCAGAATCAACGAAGTGAAGAACGTGCCGCGGACGGTGCGCGACAATCCGGGCGCCTATCGCTCGCATTACGCTTTCCTGCCCCGCTATATCGGAGGGAAATGAGATGACTGAGTTTCACCCTGGCTATCTGCTCAACGCGCTGCTTTTCGCCGCCTTGGGCATCCTGATCTTCATCGGGGCGTTCGCCATCGTCGATAAGCTGACGCCATACGCGCTGTGGAAGGAGATCGTGGAAGACCACAACGTCGCGCTGGCGATCATGGTGGGCGCGATGTCGATCGGCATGTGCATTATCATCGCCGCCGCGGTCCACTAAGTGGGACAAGCCTCCCGGCTTGGCCAGCCCCGCAAAGCGGCGGGACAGGACCGGAATTATGTCCCACGGCAGGATTGTGAAGTGGAGTACTGAGCGGGCGCATGTCGGTAGTCCTATTCATTTCGATCTTCCTGATCGCGGCATGCGGGCTGATCTATGAGTTGATCGCCGGCACGCTGGCCAGTTACCTGCTGGGCGACAGCGTCCTGCAGTTCTCGACCGTCATCGGCAGCTATCTGTTCGCCATGGGCGTGGGAAGCTGGCTGTCGCGGTTCCTGACGCGCGGGCTGGTGGCGCGTTTCATTTCGATCGAGCTGATGGTCGGCCTGGTCGGCGGGTTCTCCTCGTCGGCGCTGTTTCTGGCCTTCGCCTACACGCAGAGCTTCCGGCTGCTGTTGTACCTGCTGGTGCTGGCGGTAGGTGTGCTGGTGGGCCTGGAAATCCCGCTGCTGATGCGAATTCTCAAGGAGCGGTTCGAGTTCCGCGACCTGGTGGCGCACGTGCTGACCTTCGACTACCTGGGCGCGCTGGGGGCCTCGCTGCTGTTCCCGATTCTGCTGGTTCCCAAACTCGGCCTGGTGCGCTCGGCGATCCTGTTCGGGCTGATCAACGCGGGCGTGGCGCTGTGGTCGACGTTCGTGTTTCGCGATCAGTTGGGCTCCAGCCGCGGCCTGCGCCTGAGCTGCGCCTTGGTGTTGCTGTTGCTGGGCGCCGGCATGGCGGGGGCCGACCGCATCTCGGCCGTGGCCGACGACAGCCTTTACGCCGACGAGGTCATCCTGGCGCGCACGACGCGCTACCAGCGCATCGTGCTGACGCGCTGGAAGGACGACGTGCGGCTGTTCCTGAGCGGGCACCTGCAATTCAGCTCGCGCGACGAGTACCGCTATCACGAGGCCCTGGTGCACCCCGGCCTGGCGGCGGTCGCGGCGCCGCGGCGGGTGCTGGTGCTGGGCGGCGGCGACGGCCTGGCGGTGCGCGAAATCCTCAAGCACCCGCAGATCGAGAGCGTCACGCTGGTGGATCTGGACCCCGAGATGACGGCGCTGTTCTCGACCCACCCCTACCTGCGCGAGTTGAACAAAGGCGCGCTCACCGCGCCCAGGGTCAAAGTGATAAACGCCGACGCCTTCCCGTGGCTGGAATCCAATCGCGAGTCGTTCGACTTCGTGGTGGTGGACTTTCCCGACCCCACCAACTTCTCGCTCGGCAAGCTGTATACGACGGCCTTCTACCGGCTGTTGAGCAAGCACCTGAGCGCGCAAGGCTACGCCGCCATCCAGAGCACTTCGCCGCTGTTCGCGCGCCAGTCCTACTGGTGCATCGTCGAAACGCTCAAGCAGGCGGGCCTGCGCACCTGGCCCTATCACGTTTACGTGCCGGCGTTTGGTGAGTGGGGTTTCGTGCTGGCGGGAAACGCGGACTTCCACCCCCCCACGCGCCTGCCCGCCGGCCTGCGTTTTCTCTCGGCGGCCAACCTGCCGCAGTTGTTTGTTTTCCCCAACGACATGCTGCCGGTAGCCGCCGAGATCAACCGCCTCAACGACCAGGTGTTGGTGCGCTACTACGAGCACGAGTGGCGCGAGATCGCGCGGTGAGGGGATCGGCGATGCAAACCACTCACGTTGACGCGCTAGAATTGAAGGTAGCTATGGACTGCGCCCGGTCGGTCAACGGCGTGCCGATCAGATTGACGGAGGAGCGCTGGCTGCACATCTCCGAAGAGCATTGTGAGATGGCGGGGTTGCGGTACGATGTCCTGGAAACGATTGAGTCGCCACAGAGCGTGCATCGGGGGACGGCGGGCGAATTGCTGGCGGCCAGGCGGTTTGAAGCCGACAAGCACATCGTGGTTGTGTACAAAGAAACCGGCGTGGACGACGGCTTCGTGATTACGGCTTTTCTGACACGGCGGCTTCGGCAGATCGAAAGGCGGGAGAGAGTATGGCCACAGTAGACATTCAGAAGCTGGTCCGGCTCACGCCGGAACTGCTCGACGTTCCATTCCAACGGATGTGGTCGAGCTACGACCGCGAGGCCGACGTGCTGTATCTCAGCTTCAAGAAACCGAGTCACGCCGACGATAGCGTACTGACCGACGACGACGTGATCGTCCGCTACGAAGGAACGGAAGTCGTCGGCATCACGATTCTTCATGCCAGTCGGCGGGCAAGCTGAAGCATGCTCCACGAGTAGCGCGAGATCGCGCGATGGGTGACGGCTGAGAGTCAGATTGCGCCGGAGATCTCTCGCCGAAGCGCCAGAATCTGTTCCTTCAGAGAGGGAAGGTCGATCGAGACGATTTCCCAGACGTACTCGAGATCGAGATTGAAGTACTCATGGACTGCCACGTTACGGAACCCGGCCATCTGGCGCCAGGGGATCTCGGGGTGACGCTGCTGGCAGTCTGAACTGATGCGTTTGGACGACTCCGCGAGGACCTGGAGGTTACGCACAAGACCATCCTGAACCAGGGTAGAGGTGGAGAACGATTCACGGCCGCCCAGCGCATATTCTTCCGACCGGCGGATGCACTCGAGCATGTGGTCGACGTACAGCAGGTCGTCTTTCACAGCGGCACGGCCTCTTCGAGCACCCGGCCGCGGATTCGCTCGGGCAGCGCGGACTCGGTGACGACATCGACCCGGCGGCCCAGCAGGTCCTCGAGATCGGCGATCAGGCCTCCCGGGAAGAACGGGGTGCGATGTGGGCCGCGTTCGATTAAGAGGTCGATGTCGCTGTCCTCGCGCGCCTCATTCCGGGCGAACGACCCGAAGACACGAATCCGAGTCACGCCGTGTCTGGTCGCCGCCGCCAGAATCGCTTCCCGCCGCTGTCCTCTCAGCTCGTCGAGCGTCATAGCTTACTATCCCTATCCTACTCCGGTTCGGTATGCCGATAGAACATGCACCCCCATCTGATCCCGCAGGTGACGGCTCTTTGCGCGCCGCCCTCCCACGCGAGCGTGGTGTGACCCGCGCCGGCCGGCGCAGCTTCCCAGCTACACTGATTACGTGGGGAAGAATCTGAGTCTGGCGCTGGACGACAGTCTCTTGCGAGCCGCGCGAAAAGTGGCGCATGAGCGAGGCACGTCGGTCAATCAGTTGGTTCGCGAATTCCTCGCCAGCCTGGTCCGGGAGGCAGACCGGCAGCGAGCCGCTCTGGCGCGCCTGGACAAGATCTTCCTCACGACGCGAATCCAGGTCGGACGCCGGACCTGGAAAAGAGAGGATCTGTATGAACGCTGAGGCGTTGCCAACTGCCTTCGTTGATACCAACATCCTCGTCCATGCGCTTGCGGCCGCTGACGACAGGCGCTCGCCCGTCGCGCGGAGGCTGGTGCGGGACACAACCGAGTTGTCCGCCGGCGGCGCGGCAAACCCGCAAAACTTCCGCTTTCCCTGACGCAGCCCGGTCTCTCCTTCGCTATCCTGGAGACATGCGACCCCTTTTGATTTCGCTTGTGGTTGCCGTTTGCGCGCCCTTGGCCGCGCAGCAGACGCCGGAGATCGAGCCCAAGCAGCGCGTGCGCGCGGTGCGCGAGCTGGGAAAACAGGGCTCGGAAACGATTCCCAGGATCCAGGTGTATTTGAGCGACCCGGTGGTGGACGTGCGCGTCGAGGCGGTCAAGGCGATCGTCGAAATCGGGACGCAGCGGAGCCTGGACGCGCTGATCCAGGCCACGCGCGACGCGGACGCCGAAGTGCAGATCCGCGCCACCGACGGGCTGGTGAACTTCTATTTGCCGGGCTACGTGCAGACCGGGCTGACGGCGTCGCTCAAGCGGGTCGGCGGCGCGCTGAAGAGCCGCTGGACGGACACCAACGACCAGCTCATCGAGTCCTTTATACAAGTTCGCGCCGAAGTGGTCGGGGCCCTGGGCCAGCTAGCCAAAGGGGGCGTCTCGATGGAAGCCCGCGCCAACGCCGCGCGCGCCATCGGCATTCTGCGCGGGCGCGCCGCCATCCCGGACCTGCTCGAGGCCTTGCGCTCCAAGGACGACCGGGTCATCTACGAGT
>JAUYBU010000056.1 GCA_030693045.1 Bryobacterales bacterium
AAACCGGGGACAGAGGGGACAGACGGGACGTTCCCCGGTTTAAAAACCGGGGAACGTCCCGTCTGTCCCCTCTGTCCCCGGTTTTTCATCCTTCGATCATCCCGGCGCGCGCCTTCAGGAAACTCGCCAGCGCCAGAAGCGGGAACGAATTCCGGTAGTAGTGGTAGGTCAGGTAGAACACCTTCGGGAATCCGGTCCCCGTGGCCAGTTCTTCGTCCCAGGTTCCATCGGCGCGTTGGGTCTCGACCAGGTGCTCGATGCCCTGGTTGACGCTGATGCTGGAATGGTCGCCCGAAGCCAGCAGTCCCAAAATGGCCCAGGCGGTCTGCGAAGGCGTGCTCCCGGCCGCGGTAAACGAGGCATTATCGTAGCTGGCGCAGGTTTCGCCCCAGCCGCCGTCGGCGTTCTGGATCGAGCGCAGCCACTCGCCGGCGCGCAGGATGTGCGCCTCGCGGTCGCTCTGGCCGGCCGCGCGCAGTCCGCGCAGAGCCAGGAATGTTCCGTAAATGTAATCGACGCCCCAGCGGCCGTACCAGCTTCCATCCTGCTCCTGCGTCCGCATCAGGTACTTGACACCGTGCCGGATCGCCGGGTGACTCTTGGGGACCCCGAGCGCGCAC
This sequence comes from Bryobacterales bacterium, assembly GCA_030693045.1. Lineage (GTDB taxonomy): Bacteria > Acidobacteriota > Terriglobia > Bryobacterales > Bryobacteraceae > JACQZT01. The sequence goes on from JAUYBU010000056.1 coordinate 621, forward strand.
AGCGCCTCCATGACCCGCCCGGTGATATCCGGACAGGTCGGGTCGAGCATCGCGTTGTGGTCGGCGAAGGGGACATAGCTCAACGGTTCCCAGTCGTTGTCCACGTCGAAGGCGGCCCACCCGCCGTCTCGCGACTGCATGTTCAGCAACCACTCGACGGCGCGCTTCTGAGATGCCTCCTGCGCCGCCGGATTCGACGCCCGCGCATGCTTCAGCCCCAGCAGAACCATCGCCGTGTCGTCGATGTCGGGATAGAACTCGTTGGCGAACTCGAAATACCAGCCCGCCGGCACCAGGTCCGGGCGCTTCACGCTCCAGTCGCCCTTGCGGCGAACCTCCTTGGCGAGCACCCAATCGGCCGCGCGCCGCATCGCCTCGCCCGGCGCCGCGCCCGCCTCGCCCAGGGCGAACATCACGATCGCCGTGTCCCAGACCGGCGAAAAGCAGGGCTGAAAATAGAACTGGTCCTCGCCTTCGACGATCAGCCGCTCGAACTGCCGCTGCGCTTCGGCGCGTTCGGGATGATCCGGCGCATAGCCGAGCAGGTCCAGCGCCATGATGGCGTACATCATCGGCGGGTAGATCGCGCCCAGGCCGTCGCTGTGGCGGAGGCGCTCCAGCATCCATTTCTCGGCCACGCGGATCGCCTTCCGGCGCAAAGCCTTCGACCCGCGCCGCTCCCAGAACTTCAGCAGCCGGTCGATGGCGACGAACAGATTGCGCCAGGTGAGGCGCCCCGGGTCGCGCGCAAACTCGAGGCCCTTGCCAGGCAGAAAGATCTCATCGAGCGTGAATCCTTCCGGGACCGGGCGTCCCGGATTGAGCGCCTGCACGATCGCCAGCGGAATGACGATGGCCCGGGTCCACGACGACATCTCGTAGATGACCTTTCCAACCAGTACCATCTCCGGCGGCACCGATGGAATGTTTTCGCGCGGATAGAGGCCGAACAGGCTGAGATTGATCTTGGTGTAGCTGTTGGCCGCCTGGATGCCGCCCAAACTCACGATGCACCGGCGCAGCCGCTCCATGCGCGGATCGCCGGCCGCGACGCCGGCGACTTTCAGCGCAAAATACGCCTTCACCGAGGCGCTGATTTCCGGCGGGCCCTTCGGGTAGATGTTGAAGCCCCCATCGGGCAACTGCCGCGCCAGAATCGAGCGCACCGCACGGTCGATGCGCTCCCGCGTGGGCGGGTTCCACCGGCCATCCACGGGCGGGTGCAGCCACAACTCCAGCAGAATGTAGTCGGACTCCAGCGTTGTGTCGGCCGTCAGCTTCGCCCACCAGTAGCCTTCCGGATACTGGAGGGACAGGAGCGCGTCGGAAGCGCGGCGGGCCGCCTGCCCGGCCGCCGCTGCCAGAGTGTCTGCAATCTCTATTCCCGGACTCATATCGTCGTGGTGATGGTCGCCAGCCGCTCGCCGTTCCGGGCCAATTGCGGCGGCAACGAAAACCGCACGTCCTCGTGCTTGACCTCGACTTCCTCCAACTCGGAAAAGCCGCTCCGCCGGAGAGCCCCGATCAACTCCTCAACCAGGTTTTCCGGCGCTGAAGCTCCGGCGGTTACAGCGACCGTCGAGATCCCATCGAGCCAGGCCGGATCGACTTCTCCCGCATCGTCCACCAGAAACGCCGGCACGCCGATCTTCCCGCAAACCTCCACCAGCCGCCGCGAATTCGAACTATTCTTGGAGCCGACCACCAACAGCAGGTCCGCCGTCGGCGCCACCGCCTTTACCGCCTGCTGGCGGTTCTCGGTGGCGTAACAGATGTCCTGCGCCGGGGGGCCCTTAATCGCGGGAAACCGTTCCTTTAGATGCGCCACGATGTCCCGCGTTTCATCCAAACTTAGCGTGGTCTGCGTCAGGAACGCCACCCGCCCAGGGTCCGGAACCGACAGACTGTCCACATCCTTGACGTTTGATACCAGAACCGTGCAGTGCGGCGCCTCGCCCAGCGTGCCCACCACCTCGTCGTGATCCTTGTGCCCGATAAGCACGATGGTGCAGCCCTGCCTGGCAAATCGCACCGCCTCCAGATGGACCTTGGTCACCAGCGGGCAGGTCGCGTCGATCACGTTGAGACGCCGCGCGCGCGCCTCGGCCCGCACGGCCGGAGATACGCCGTGCGCGCTGAAGATCACTCGCGCGCCCTTGGGCACCTCGCTCAGCTCTTCGACGAAGATCGCGCCGCGGCCGCGCAAGTCGTCCACCACGTGCCGGTTGTGTACGATTTCCTTGCGCACATAAATCGGGGCGCCGTACAACTCCAGCGCGATCTCGACCACATCGATGGCCCGCACAACGCCCGCGCAAAAGCCCCGCGGCGTCAACAGGAAGATCTTCTTCCGCCCAGTGGAAGCACCAGGCCCCTGACCACCTTGAACCATAGCTATTCTCTTCATTATAGCAGTGGATCTTTGACCGCCCCCGCCCGATGTGATACGCTTCACCGCATGATGATGAGACGATTCGCCCTTATGGCGATTTGCGCCCTCGTGGCGTGCTCGCTAAACGCCCAGGTGTTCAGCTTCACCAAGGACCAGATGCTTCGCTATACCGCCAGGAACCCGTTTGACCGGTTCGAGGACGGCCGTCCGAAAGTTCCGGATTCCCTGCTCGAAAAGGTCCGCGGCTTGTCCGTGGAAGAGATTTGGTCGGTGCTGCCCGGCGCCGGCTTCCCGAATCAGTACGAAGGCGGCTGGGACGTCCTGCATCCCGAAATGAAACTGGTCGGCCGCGCCGTGACCGCCCAATTCATGCCCTTGCGTCCGGACATCAACGACATCGTGCAGGAGGACGGCAAAGCCAAAGGCTACCGCAAAGCTCAGCACCAGTGGGTGCTCGATAAACTGCAACCCGGCGACGTGCTGGTGGCCGACATGTTCGGCAAGATCGACGGCGGAGGCATTGTCGGCGACAACCTCGCCACCTACATCGCCGTGATCACCAAGACCGGAATCGTGGTCGACGGCGCGGTGCGCGACCAGCAGGGCGTTTTCCCTATCGGCATCCCGGTCTACTGCCGGAGCTACCACCCATCCGCCATCGCCGGCGTCACGCTGACCGGCTACAACATCCCGATTCGCATCGGCAAAGCCACGGTCCTGCCCGGCGACGTCGTCTTCGGCGACCGCACCGGCCTCTACTTCATCCCGCCGCACCTGGTGCAGAAGGTAGTCGATCGCGCCGAGGATACCCACATCCACGACCAGTGGACCCAGGAGAAGTTCCGCACCGGCAAGTACAAGTCCACCGACATCTACAGCACCCCCGAAGACCCGGCCCTCAAAAAGGAATACGCAGACTACCTCAAGAAAAAAAGGGGACAGTAACAAATAACCCCTTTTCCGAAAATGGGGACAGTAACAAATAACCCCTTTTCCGCGCCCCGCGGACCGCCGCCAACCTCCCGGCAAGGCCCGCCTGGGATGTCTGCCCGGACAGAGTGGAAGAATAGGAAAAGCAACAACTTACCCCATCTCCGCACCCCAC
>JAUYBU010000074.1 GCA_030693045.1 Bryobacterales bacterium
CAACCGGGGAAGAGCGCTTTCTGTCGCCGCGTCTTCGTTTCGTTAACCAGATGTCCTGGGCACCGGACGGCCGTTCCGTCATCGCGCTCGGGATTACGGAGAGGGGAAGTGGGATCTTCCGAATTGACACTGAAACAAGCGGGATCACCAAGCTGGCAGATCAGTACCGGTATGCGCCCCATCTCTGCCCGGATGGGAAGACCCTGGTGTTCTTGAAGCTGGGGCCAATCATCACGAAACGCAACCTCGACACCGGTGAGGAGTCGGAAGTTGTCAAGGCAGGGTCAATGTACTACGACCTCTCGCCGGACGGCCGGGAAGTGGTGTTCCAGGCGGGCGGCGCTGTAAAGACCGTGTCTCTCAACGGAGGGGAGCCGCGGGAGCTATTTCGCGGTTCGGCGCAGTATTACAGGCTGAGGTGGACGAGGGACGGCCGTTACATCATCGCCGTGGCAGGCAGTGAAATCTGGCGGGTTCCGGCGCAGGGCGGGACGCCGCTGAAGCTGGACCTCTCCGTTCCCAAAATGGACGCCTTCACGCTTCACCCGGACAACCGCCGCTTTGCGTTCAGCGTCAATGAGGGGTCCCAGAGCGAGCTCTGGGTGCTCGAGAACTTTCTGCCGGCCACCCCCTCCCGCTGAGACAACGGGCAAAACACAATCCTGACAATAGCTGCATTCAATTGTGACCGGCCCCACTATAATCTAGTTACCGATGCCGTTCGCGCAGTGGCTCCGCCCGCCCCGTCATGTCCTGGCAATCTTTCTGGGCATCATGCTGGTCTGCGGCGGCGCCCTGGGCTGGCTCGGCTGGCAGGTGCTTGAGCAAGACCGCGCACTTGAAAGACAGCGGGTGCAGGAGCGCCTGGACCTCGCGACGGACCACGTGGCCGCCTTGCTGGAGCGGAGCTTCTCGGATCTTGATAACTATCTGAACTTCCTTGCGGGTCCTGCCGCGCAGGAACCGCCGGAGGGCGTGGTGGTTCTGCTCGCGACGGAACGCGCCGTCAGCGTTGACCCGCCCGGCCGCGTGCTCTTCTACCCGGCGGCTCCGGCGAGCGATGAACCGCCCGCGGCAACCTTCGCCGAGGGCGAAAAGCTGGAGTTCCAGCGCAACGATCCGGCCAAGGCCGCCGAATTCTTCCGGTCGCTGGCACGATCCCATGACTCGCGGGTGCGCGCGGGCGCCTTGCTGCGGCTGGGGCGGAACCTTCGCAAGGCCGGCCGCAATGAGGAAGCGCTCGGAGCTTACGGCGAACTGGCGCAACTTGGCGGGGTCCGGGTCATGGGAGTGCCGGCGGAACTGATGGCGCGCGAAGCTCGATCGAGCGTGCTGGAGGCGATGGGAAAGCGCGACGCCGTCCGCCGGGAAGCGTCGCTCATGTACCGGTCTCTCGCGACGGGCCGCTGGACGTTGCCGCGCGCCGTCTGGGAGTTTCATGTGGAAGAGGCCCGGCGATGGTCCGGAACCGGCCCCTGGACGGAACGCGAGCGGAACGCGCTGGCGCTTTCGAGCGCCGCGGAATGGATCTACGACCAGTGGCGCACCGGACAGGGATCGCGAGGACGCCGGATTCTGAGGATGGAAGGCCGGCCGGTGCTGATCTCCTGGATGGCGGATGCGGGACGGCTCGCCGCGGTGCTGGCCGGGCCCGCCTGGCTCGGGCCGGTCTGGAAAGCGGCTCTGGAAGGCCGGCGCGTGCGGGGCGCCCTGGTGGATGCCGATGGGCAGGCGATGATCGGTTCGGTGGACAAGAACGCCCGGCAGGCGGTACGAACGCCCGCCGCTACCAGGCTGCCCGCGACCCTGCAATTGACCAGCGCCGATTCCAGCGGAGACCTGGCCGGGTTGACGGCGCGCCGCCGCCTGCTGCTGGCTGGGCTCGCGGTGCTCGCACTGGTTCTGTTGACCGGCTCCTATTTCATTCTGCGCTCCATCACGCGGGAGCATGCCGTGGCCAGGCTCCAATCCGAGTTCGTGTCGGCGGTGTCGCATGAATTCCGGACCCCGCTCACTTCGCTGCGGCAGCTTTCCGACATGCTGTCCAAAGGCAGGATCCCCACGGAGGAATTGCGCCAGGAATCCTACGACATCCTGTCCCGCGAGAGCGAGCGGCTTCAGAGGCTCGTCGAGTCGGTGCTCAACTTCGGACGCCTGGAGGCGCGCGCCTTCCGTTATCGCCTCGAGGATCTCGATCCCGCGGCGCTGGTCCGCGACCTGGTAGCCGAATTTCAGGAGAAGGCCGCCGCCCAGGGTTATCGCGTCGAACTCGCCCAGGCGGGGGAGTACCCGCTCATCCGGGCCGACCGCGAAGCATTCGGCCTGGCGCTGTGGAACCTGCTCGATAATGCGGTAAAGTACTCGCCGGACTGCCGGACCGTCTGGGTTGGGATGGCGCGCGACGGCGGGCGGCTGGCCATCCAGGTTCGGGACCGGGGCATGGGAATTCCGGCCGCCGAGCAAAAGGAGATCTTCAAGAAGTTCGTCCGGGGCGCCGGCTCCAGGGCCTCCAACATCAAGGGCACCGGTATCGGCCTGGCCATGGCGCGGCACATCATCGAGGCGCATGATGGGGAGATCCGTGTGAAGAGCGAACCCGGCCAGGGAAGCACGTTCACCATTCTGTTGCCGTTGGAGAAGGTGGCATGAGACGCATCCTGGTGGTGGAAGACGATCCCGGAATCGCGTTTGGCCTGCGAGTGGACCTGAAGACCGAAGGCTATGACGTCGAGCTGGAATCGGACGGAGAAAGCGCCCTCCAGCGGGCAGCCAAGGAAACCTTCGACTTGATCCTGCTCGACGTTATGCTGCCGGGCAAGGATGGTTTCGAGGTCTGCCGCGAACTGCGCCGCGGCGGCTCCAGGACGCCCATCATCATGCTGACCGCCAAGGCCCAGGAAGCCGAAAAGGTCATGGGGTTGGAACTCGGGGCGGACGATTATGTAACCAAGCCGTTCAGTCCGCGCGAGCTGCGCGCCCGCGTGAAAGCCGCACTTCGCCGCACTGGAGAAGACCAGTCACAGACATACCGGTTCGGCGATCTGGAGGTGGACTTCCCGCGCTGTGAGCTGCGGCGCGCCGGCAAGCCGGTCGAGCTCACGGCCCTCGAGTTCAAGCTGCTGGCTGCGTTTGTGCGCAACCGGGGCCGGGTCCTCAGCCGGGAGCAACTGCTGGATCTGGTTTGGGGGCACGACACCTTCGTCACCGACCGCGTGGTCGACAACCACGTCGTCACGCTGAGGAAGAAGATCGAGCCCGAGCCTTCCGAACCTCGCTATGTTCTGAGCGTGCGCGGAATGGGATATCGTTTCGATGGCTGAACTTCATCGAATCCTGACAATTGCGCGGACAGGAGCCGGACAATCGCGCCGTAGCCTGGATGTGCGGGAGGAAATCGGGATGAAACCATCAACGCTATTGCTTTTCGTCGTGGCGCTCGCCGCGGCCCTGTCACCCGGCTACGCGCCAGGTCAGTCCAAAGACACCCGGGCGGAAGTGGCGCTTCAGGCCGCCATCAAGAAAGAAGCGGTCGACGGCGACCTGAAGAGCGCCATCGAGCAGTACAAGAAGCTGGCGCAGGGCCGGGACCGCGCGGTGGCGGCGAAGGCGCTGGTCCGCATGGGCCAGTGCTACGAGAAGTTGGGCGACGCGGAGTCGCGCAAAGCCTACGAGAGGGTGCTTCGAGACTATGCCGACCAGACCGGGGCGGTAGCCGAGGCCCGCGCCCGGCTCACCGCGTTGAAGTCCGCTGAACCTTCCACAATCACAGTCCGCCAGGTCCGGGCGCCCAATACGAATATCTTTGGGGCGCCCTCCCGCGACGGCGCCTATCTGACTTTCCAAGACGAGTCGAGTTTGGACGTGGCGATTTGCGACCTCGCCACGGGGCAGACACGACAGCTCACCAAACACAAAAGTGCTTGGGAGTTCGCCTTTGATTCGAGGCCATCCCCGGACGGCAAGCAGGTGGCCTACACCTGGTTTCGGGACGGGATCTATGAACTGCGCGTGGTCGGGCTGGAGGGGACCGAGCCTCGCGTTCTTTACAGCAATGCCGAGGTGATGTGGTTACAGCTCGAGGATTGGTCCCCGGACGGCAAGAGCATTCTGACCGTCCTCACCCGAAAGGACAGGACCAACCAGATGGCCCTGGTTTCCGTGCGGGACGGTTCCGTGCGCGTGCTGAAGACCTTCGCTGAGCGCGCACCCGGACGTCCCCGGTTCTCTCCCGATGGCCGCTACATCGCTTACGCTTTTCCGCAGCGCCCTGAATCCGTGGAGCAGGACATCTTCGTGTTTGCCTTGGACGGGGGGCACGAGACCCCGCTGATTCAGCACCCGGCTAATGATGGCTTTCTCGATTGGACGCCAGATGGCAAGGGAATGCTCTTCTTCAGCGACCGTACCGGGACCGTGGGCGTCTGGCGGACTCAGGTTGCCGAGGGCAAGTCCCAGGGAACTCCCGAGCTGGTCAAGCCTGACTTGGGGCTGGCCCTCACGCCAATGGGGTTTACCCGAAACGGCTCGTACTACTACGGCGTCAAGACGCAGATGAACGATGTGTACATCGCCGAGCTTGATCTTGCGACAGGCAAACTCATTTCCGCGCCGAGTCTGGCTACCCAGCGCCTGGCGGGGTCCAACGAAAGGCCCGACTGGTCGCCCGACGGACGGCAGTTGCTTTATCTTTCGCGGCGCGCTCCCGGGGCGTGGGGAGCCAGGGCGCTTTGCGTCCGCTCCACCGAGAGCGGAGAGGTGCGCGAACTGGCCTCCAAGCTCAACCGGGTGAGCTGGGTTCGCTGGTCCCCTGATGGCCGCTCCCTGCTTGCCGCCGGACAACATCCCCCCGGTGAGTTCAACAGGTTCCGCATCGACGTTCAAACCGGCGACTTCGAGCCTATTGTGAAGACTACTTTCGGCTGGCCGTCGGCCTGGTCCGGCGACGGCAAGGCGATCTTCTACCATAAGTCCGACTCCGCCGCCAACCGGTCTGCCATTGTGGTACGGGATCTCGAGACTGGCCAGGAGAAGGAACTCCATAGCCTCGCCAAAGGCTCCTCTAATTATGCAGGCGGCCTGGCTCTGTCGCGCGACGGGCGGCAGTTGGCCTTTGAGTCTTCCGAGTCGGGATCGAAGATCATCAAGGTCCTGCCGGCCGCGGGAGGAGAAGCGCGCGAGTTGCTGCGCGGAGACGGATCGCTCATGCCCCCCGGAGGCACGATCGCCTGGACGCCGGACGGCCGGAGCGTGCTCTTCGCCAGGCGGACCAGCCGCGGTGGCTTGAAAACCGAGCTGTGGTCGATCTCCGTCCAGGGCGGCGAACCCCGAAAGCTGGAGCTCACGGCGGAAAACATGCGCGATCTCTCGGTCCATCCGGACGGGCGTCATATCGCTTTCACCGCCGGCCAGGCCAGATCCGAAGTCTGGGTGATGGAGAACTTTCTGCCGGCCAACCCCTCTCGCTGAGGCGTGGACCGGGCGCGGAAAGCCTGCCCGGGCCGGCGCAACCGCCAGCACGACTACAATGGCCGCCGGAACTTCACCATCCGTAGCAGCCACACGGTCGCTAATGCGCCAGCCACGTGCTTGAGAGTATGTCCGCTGACTATCCCGGTTGCCGCGAACACGCCCGCGTCGGCGAGTTCGAACAGTTTGGCCAGCGCGTACCAGGCCAGGCACACGGCCAGGTCCGCGGTTCGGGTGTAGCGGGCGGGGAAGAGCAGCAGCAGGATCGGAACCGCCAGCATGGGGAAGAACTGAATCAGGAAGTAGAACCTCACATCCCCTTTTCCAATTGCCTCGGTGTGCCGCCAGTACAGCACGCTCGAAATTCCCAGAGCGAGCAGCGGCAAAAACAGCGCCCGGCCTGCTCGCATATGAATGCGCTCGGCAATCGTAATGGCGAACACGGACATGAAGATCACCGCCATCGGCAGGCGGTCCCAAACCAGGGTCGCGGGTGTGGGCGCAAGATGAAACCAAGCCGATCCGAGCGCCACCAACCCGATGGCGGCGAACAGCACCGCGAACGCCCCGCGTTCCCAGTCTTCGGTGAAGGCGCCGTCGGGACCGCTCTTCCGTTTTCGCCCCAGGGACAGCAACCCCAGAATCCCGACCACAGCCCAGGGGACGTTCGAGACGACGTCCATGAAGTTGGGAATGCCCAGCATCTTTCGGTGGTCGGCAAAGGCGTAGTACCACGGCGGATCCGTAAATCGGGGAACACTGAACATCGCCCCGGTGGCCGCAACGGCGAGCCCCGCCATCAGCCAGACTCTGAGTCGGAAAACGAACCGGCTTGGATTCGTC
>JAUYBU010000166.1 GCA_030693045.1 Bryobacterales bacterium
TGCTTATTATCTCCACCATTCTGCATGTCTACGCTTTTGAGGTAAAATCAGACCTAACCCAATCATTTAAAACCACTTATCTCAAATGGCTGGGGTAAACATCCGTTACACGAGCAATGTCACCGACTGCGCCGTCAGCGCCGGGCAAAGCTACACTTACCGCTTGGCCGCGCTGGACTTTCACGCGAACGTGGCGACGCCCACCGACGTGGTGGTGACGGCCCGGTCCCGAACCTCCCCCCCAACCCGGTGCGCGTCGGCGTCCGCTCGACGGGCGCCTACTGGGGCGCGACGCCGGAGCAGATCGACACTCGTTTCGGCAACCTGAACTTCACGGTGCCGCTGCTGCGGGCGATGGGCCGCGGGGGCTGGAGCGTGCCGTTCGCGCTCAGCTACAACTCGCAGCTTTGGTTCAAGGAGGGAGCCGGGCAGACCAAACTGGGCGCCGACGTGGGATACGGGTTCGGTTGGAAGCTTCTGGCCGGGGCGCTGACACCGATCTGGGACAGCTACAACCTGGTTTACTACCTGTTCACCGATTCCAGCGGCGCCGAATACCGGCTGGATGTGAACGAGAACGGGGTGTGGCGGTCGAGCCAGGGCGTGTACGTCTACTACGACACCAACACGGGCCGGCTGAACTTCCCCGACGGCAGCAACTGGCAGGTGAGTTCGGTCAGCTCGATCAACGAGCTGGACGCCGGCACCAGCTACCCGACCCTGATGCGGGACTCCAACGGCAACGAAGTGCGGCTGGAGTACGCGCAGGGGATAGGCGGGGTGGGGGCCAATACGAGCGGCCCGGGTGAACCCTGGATGTGAAATGTGCGAGAGGGCGCAGTGCGGGCTGGAATTCGGTTCACAGCTCGGCCCGCTATGGGCGCTGCTCTCTTGAAGGTTCCGAAGCCGCGGACGGCGGCTTGGTCGACTCGGGCGCGGACGGCTTGGACTCGGTCTTCACTTCGGTCTTGGCGTCGCTCTTCCCGTCGGCCTTCGCGTCGGCCTTTGCCTCGGCCTTGAGGGCTCCGTCCTTGGTCTGGCTGTCATTGGATCCGTTGCCGCCGCCCTTGCGTTTGTAGTCGGTGGCGTAAAAGCCGGTTCCCTTAAACACAAAGGCAGAGGTCGAAATCAGGCGTTCGACCGTTCCGCCGCAGCCGTCGTGAACCGTCAACGGCTTGTCGGAGAACTTCTCCCGCACTTCGAAGACGCTTCCGCAAGAATCGCATTTGTACTCGTACAGAGGCATGGCTGTTCTATCTTTCTTACCGCCGCGGGACTCTGGGCGGGCCCACGGGCGTCAGGATATCCCCCGGCCGGCGGACCGGATCCCGGTCCTGGTTCTGCGCCTTGCGCTCCTCGGCCGGAGGCAGGCCCTTGGTCAGGACCTCGATGGCCTTTTGAAGCGCCGCGTCGTTCTCGGGTTTGCGGGGCGGCTCGATCGCTTCCGGTTTATCCGGCGCGTCTTCGTCGATGTCGGCGGCCGGCTCCTGGTCCAGCACCGCCACCGACGGGGTGACCGCGGTGTCCTGGATGGCCTTGCCGGAGGGCGAGTAATACTTGGCCACCGAGAGGATCACCGCGCTCCCGTCATCCATGGTGATGGCTTTGCGCAGAGCGGCGTCGCCGTAGGTCCGCTCGCCGATCACCGCCACCGCGCGCTTGGAGTCGAGCAGCGCCGCGGCAGCCACTTCGGCTCCGTCGGCGGTCCCGCGATTGACGATCACGGCCAAGGGGTCCCGGTAGATGGTCTTGGCCGGTTCGGCTTCGAAGTTCTGCCGGCTGACCTTTTGGCCCTGAAGATAAGTGATGAGTCCCTTCTCGATGAACAGATTGGCCAGCGCGACGCCCTCCTGGGGCGCTCCGGAGGCCGAGTGGCGCAAATCCAGAATCAATTTCTTCGCGCCCTTTGTCTGAAGCGCGGCGATGGCCTGCGCAACTTCCTTCGCCGTTCCGGGCTCCAGGCTGGAAACTTCGATCTGGCCGATCCCTTCGGCCGCCATCCGGGCGGCCACCGGCGGGGGCTTGACCAGGGCGCGCGTCAGCGTGACCTTCTGCGCCTCGGTGCCGCGCCGCAGCCGCAACACCGTGAGTTCGATCGTCGTCCCCGGGTCGCCGTTGAGCAGGACTTCGGCGTAGGCCAGCGGCATGTCGCGGGTCGAAATCCCCTTGATGGTTTCGATCATGTCCTGGGTCGAGAGTCCGGCTTTGTCCGCCGGCGAGCCCGGAATCGCGTCCACGATGCCGATGTAGCCGTAGCGCTTGGCCAGGATCAACCCGACCCCGCCCTTTTGCGAATCCTTGGCTTTGAGGTAGGACTTGTACTGTTCCGCGCTGAGGAAACTGGCATAGGGGTCGATCGACTCGAGCAGTCCGTTGACCGCGCCGAGCGTGACGCTCTTCATGTCCGGCTCTTCGACGTAATCGCTCTTGATGCGCGACAGCACCTCGGTGTAGACGGCCAGGTGGCGGTAAGCGTCTTCCGGCGACGCGCCGCGGCCGACGACGGCGCCAACCATCAACATCGCGACCAGACACGTCGACAACATCACAACAACGTATTTCAGGAGGCTGCTCATAGTTGAGTCCCGGGAAACCGTGGGCGGAAGTCCTTCTATCTAAATTATATCAGAGCCCACCAAATGATCGGCGAGCATAATGCCCACGGTCGAGTATAATCGAGGGCGATGAGGCCACTCCTGCTGCTGGCTGGCGCCTGCCTTCTCCAGGGCCAGGTTCGATGGACTACCTACGACGGCGTTTCGATCCCGGTCCCTCCGGCCGGGCACCCCCGCCTGTACCTGCGCGCCCAGGACATTCCCGACCTCCAGCGCCGCACGACTCACCCGGTCCTCAAACCGGTTTGGGAGAAACTTCAGGCGGCGGCGAAGAACAACCCGGCTTTGGCCGTGGAAGTGGATGCCATTGGCTACCTGCTCAGCAAGGACGCGGACCTGGGACGCCGCACCGCGGCGACGGCGCTGAAACTTCTTCAGGACACCACTTTCGACAAGACCCGCCAGGACATCACCCGGCCAATCGGGCGGCTTCTGACGACCGGCGCCATGGTTTACGACTGGTGTTATCCGGTGCTGACCCCGGAACAGAAGACGGCGTACCTGGAGCGGTTTCTGCACCTGGCCCGGAGCCTGGAGTCGGGCTACCCGCCTCCGAAAAGCCACGCCGTGACGGGGCACTATTCCGAGTGGATGCTCATGCGCGACCTGTTGTCGGCGGGCGTCGCCGCCTACGACGAATCCCCGGAGATGTACCAGATCGCGGCCAACCGCTTCTTCGGACTCTTCGTACCGGTGCGCAACTGGTGGTACCGGGGGAACGCCTTCCACCAGGGTTCCGCCTACGCCGAAACGCGGGTCAGTTCGGAGATGTATCCGCTGTGGATCTTCTCCCGCATGGGGGCCGGGCCGGTGTACGATCCGGCGCTACAGTATGTTCCGTACCAGTGGATTTACATGCGGCGTCCGGACGGCCAACTGCTCCGGTCTGGCGACGGGCAAAGCAAGGCGCCGAAGCTGCGCTCGCTGCTGAACGCGAGCTACTACAAAGATCCGTATGTCCTGGACGACTATTTGCGGGACCCGGACATCGATCCCTCCAGCCTCATTTTCGCTTTCCTGTGGCGCGACCCGGATCTGAAGCCGCGCCCGGTTTCCCAACTGCCGCTGTCGCGCTACATGGGGACGCCCTACGGGTGGATGGTCGCGCGCACGGGTTGGGATAGCCAGAGCGTTATCGCGGAGATGAAGGTCAACATCTTCAACTTCAACAACCATCAGCACCTGGACGCGGGCGCCTTCCAGATTTACTGCCAGGGGCCTCTGGCCATCGACTCGGGTCTGTACCAGGGATCGGCGGGCGGCTATGGCAGTCCGCATGACGTCAACTACAACAAGCGGACCATCGCTCACAACAGCCTCCTGATCCACGACCCGGAGGAGAAATTCGCGCGCGGCAATCGCGGCATGAGCAACGACGGCGGCCAGAAGTTTCCCAACGGCTGGCGCGAGCCGCGATCCCTGGAAGACATGCAGGCGAACTATCGCACCGCCCAGGTGCTGGGGCAGGGCTTCGGGCCGGACCCGCGGCGGCCCGCCTACACCTACCTGAAGGGCGATCTGACGCCGGCCTACAGCGGGAAAGTGGTTGAAGTGCAGCGCTCCTTCGTCTTCCTCAACCTGGCCGGCCAGCCGGCGCGCGCGGCTCTGATCGTTTTCGACCGTGTGGTGGCGGCCGATGCGCGGTACAAGAAGTACTGGCTGCTGCACTCGATGGAAGAGCCGCGCATTGAGGGCGCCGTGGTAAGCGTGGCTCCAACTCAGCGCGGCTGGCGCGGAAAGCTGGTCAACCAGGTCCTGCTGCCGGGCGGGGCCCGGATCACGCCGGTGGGCGGGGCGGGCAAGGAGTTTTGGGTCTTTGGCGAGAATTTCCCGAACCGGCCGGAACGGGGCTCCGCCAGCGACTATGAGATCGGCGAATGGCGCGTGGAGGTGAGCCCTGGCGCCGCCGCGGCCTCCGACCTGTTTCTGAATTGTATGCAAGCGATGGACCGCGACGCCAGTCCGCGCCCTGTGAAACTCGTCGAGGAGCGCGATTCGACGGGTGTGATTGTTGCGGACACAACCGTTCTGTTCCAGCGGGACGGCCGCCGCGCGAAGCGGCCCGTGACGTTCCAATCGCAAGGAAACCGTTTTCTGGTCACGGATCTGGCCGAGGGGGACTGGCGGGTGTTGCGCGACGGCGCAGCGGCCGGGCCAACCGTGCGGGTCACGGGCGAGGAGGGCGCGCTATGGTTCGAGGGCCGGCCCGGCAGCTACACGCTGCGACCGTAGGGGGCCGGATTGTGTCTTTCAAACCGCGGGGGACACGCCTGTGTCCGAAGTTATGCGATGGGCTGCGTAAGATCAGCCCGGAGTGTCCCCGGGGGCTGGGTTCTGGCTTCGCGGAGGACACGCCTGTGTCCGGTGTCCCCGGAGTTGGCTTCGCGAAGCCTCACTGTCCCGGGTTTTCCGGGTCCTGGTATACTTTTTTCATGCTCAGACTATGGATTGCCTTGCTGGTAACAATGCTCGCGCTGGCCGGCGCGACGCCGGCGGCGGACCCGCTGGTTACGGAAGGCCGCGGCGCTTGGGATGGGGTGAAGAACAACGTCGTTCGCGCCGCCGAGAAGATGCCTGAAGAGAACTACGCTTTCAAGCCGGTTCCGGAAGTGCGCTCGTTCGGCCAACTGATCGGCCACATCGCGGACGCGCAATACATGATCTGCTCGGCCGCCAAGTCCGAGAAGCGGGACCCGGCCGGAGTGGAAAAGACCAAGACCACCAAGGCCGACCTGGTGGCCGCGTTGAAGGAATCGGTCAGCTACTGCGACTCGGCCTTCACCGGCCTGACGGATGCCAAGGCGATGGAAACGGTGAAGATGTTCGGACGCGAGCGGTCCCGGCTGGCCGCGCTGTATGCCAACACCAGTCACTCCAACGAACACTACGGCAACCTGGTGACCTACATGCGCATCAAGGGGCTGGTGCCGCCGTCGAGCGAACCGCGGCAGAAGTAGGGCCCGCCCCCCCGGCTTTAGGCGACCAGTATCGCCCCGTGCGCCGCGCTGCGCAGGTTCTTGATGATATCCTCCTCGCTGATTTCGGCTTGAAGCGCGGCGGCCAGGTCGCACCGCAGCGCCGCCAGATCGCGCGTGCCGTCGGCGAGCCGTAACAGCAGCCGCGCATTGGCGTCGGGGATCTCGACCTGGCGGTGCAGTAGGTTGACCGCCACGTCCCCGGTTTCCAGTTGCTGGCGGACCAGCCGGCTGGCCTGGGGCCGTTCGCTCAATTCAACGGTAAACCGTGATGGGCCAGCCGCAATTTCGACCGCGTTTGCCGCGTACATCTTGAGCAACATTGCAGCCAACTCCTGGGCGATCTGTTCAGGCCAGTCGTCACCGTTGGTCTGGCCGGCGGCGGCAAGCGACCGGGAACGCCGCAGCAGGTCCTCGAACCTCATGTTGGACGGGTAGATCCCGCCCAACAGGGTGAGCGCGGCCTTGGCCGCGGGGAAATCGGTTTCAATCTCGGAATTCTTCGGACCGGTAAACCCCTCGACTTTTCCGTAGCCGAAATCCGGCGTCTGGGATACAGGGCGCAAAGGGCTGGCCAGGTACAGACCTCGAAGCCGCGCCGGCCCGAGCGTACGATCCACGGTCACGCCGTCGTGACAAAGCAGCGTCTGACGGAAGCGGCGGCAACGCAGGAAGTCGAGGTACTGTTCGAACTCGATCAGGTCGCCGGGCGAAGGCAACCGTGGCGCTTCGGGGCCTTGAGGGGCGGCGGGCGGCCCCTGCATCTCATAGAAATCCGCCTCGGCAAGGTACTGCAAGCCGTGGCGCGAGGCTTGCTTCATGAACTCGTGGAAATAGACCGGCGAATTGATGCCGGCGAGATCGTCGTGATAGAAGTGACTGGGATCGTAACCCAGGACCCGGGCGAATTCAGCGCGCAAGAGGTCGCGCTCGTTGTCCTGGTCGTGTTTCCACATCGAGAGGTAGCGCGCTAGGGAGAGGGACTCACGGATACGCTCCTTCGGATCCGGGATGTCGCGCGTATGGTAGAGCAGGATTTCGCGGACCAGACGGCGCATGTGCCCGCCGGGAAAGGTATTGTAACTTACGTAGCCGACGCCGTTCGGGGCCAGGTTCTGGCGGAGGACATCGAAGACTTGCTCCCGCACCGCCGGCGGCACCCAGGAATACAGGCCGTGGGCAATGATGTAGTCGAACTCGCCGAACTCGCGCCGGATGTCCATGACGTCCAGGTGCCGGATCTCGATGTTTTTCAGCTCGAGCGCGGCGGCGCCGGCGGCGCCGATCTCAACCTGGGTCGCGGCCAGGTCCACACCCACGAAGCGGCTGTCGGGCAACGAGAGTGCCATCGGGATGAGGTTGGACCCGTTACCGCAGCCCAGTTCCAGCACGCGGCAGCGCTCCACCGGCGCCGGAGTCATTCCAAAGATTGTCGCCATGGCCCCCAGCCGGTCGGGATGGGTTTGGGCAAACGAATGGGAGGGGTACGCCACTTCGTCGTAACTGGTCGGCACGAATTCAAATATAGCGTGATTCCGGTTACTGACACTCCGGCCCAGTAGCGCGATACTGAGACTGGAGACCGTGATGGCTAACGAGTACTTTTACATGAAAGATGTGCGGGAGCAGGCGAAGGTGCCCGAGAACGGCATCCTGAGCCAGACCCTGCACAACGACGAGCGGACCAAGACCATCCTGTTCGGCTTTGCCGCCGGGCAGGAACTTTCCGCGCACACCGCTCCGTTCCCGGCGACGCTGACCTTTCTCAAGGGCGAAGCCGGCGTGCGCCTGGGCCAGGAACACCAGGAGGCGGGCGAAGGGACCTTCATCTACATGACGCCGTACCTGGAACACGGCATCCACGCCAAGACCGACGTGGTGATGCTGCTGACCATGGTCAAAGGCGTGGCGCCGGCGAAGTAGCAACTCTCCGGGCGGATCTATTTCGGGGACAGGCTACGAAATCCCGAAACTCGGGCTGTGGGCGGCTTCAACTTCGGCGCGGCGGTATTTCGGGATTTCGTAGCCTGTCCCCGAAATAGGGGCGGCTTTCAGAAGGCGAGGCGCAGAGCGAACTGCATCTGCCGGGGCGTGCTCAG
>JAUYBU010000224.1 GCA_030693045.1 Bryobacterales bacterium
ATGCGGGCGCCAGGACGCTGCGATTCCTGGATGCCAGCGTGGATCGCGATGCGAATCCGGTCTGGTCGCGCGACGGCCGCCAGGTGGCCTTCATTCGGCTGCCCGCCTCCACCCGGTGGTTCCAGTGGGGACCGCGCCGCGAGGGCCAGCCGTGGTCCATCCGCGTGGCGGATGCGGAGACCGGGCGCGGGCGCGAAGTGTGGAAGGCCGCCGAGGGCAGGGGGAGCGTTTTCCGCGGTCTCGGCTCCGAGCAGCAGCTTTTCCGGAGCGCCGGCGACCGGCTGGTTTTCCCCTGGGAGCGCGACGGCTGGACGCACCTCTACTCGGTGGCGCTCGGCGGCGGAGCGCCGGTTCTGCTGACTCCCGGGGAGTTCGAGGTCGAGCACGCGGCGCTGTCGGCGGACGGCGGCGAGATGATCTACTCCTCCAACCAGGGCGACGTCGACCGGCGTCACATCTGGCGCGTGGGCGTCTCCGCCCCGCCGGCGAAACCCGTCACCAGCGGAGCGGGAATCGAGTGGGCGCCGGTCTTCACGGCTGATGGCGCGGCAGCCTGGCTGGCTTCCGATGCGCGGCGTCCGGCGCACCCGGTGGCGGCGGGCCGCGACATCGCGCCCGAGACGCTGCCCGCGGGGTTTCCGCTTCAACAGATGATCGCGCCCCAGCAGGTGATCCTGCCATCCGCCGACGGCATGCCCATCCACGCGCAATTGTTTCTGCCGCCGCCCGGAGGGCACGCGGCCGCGGCTGAGCGCCGCGCGGCGGTGATTTTCTTCCACGGCGGATCGCGCCGGCAGATGCTCACCGGTTGGCATTCCATGTACTACTACCACAACGCCTACGGCTTCAATCAATACCTGGCCAGCCGCGGCTACGTGGTGCTTTCGGTGAACTACCGCAGCGGTACCGGCTACGGGCTAAACTTCCGCGAAGCGCTCAATTACGGCGCCACCGGCGGCAGCGAGTTCAACGACGTGCAGGGCGCGGGCCTGTACCTGCGCGGCCGCTCGGACGTGGATCCCGCTCGCATCGGGCTGTGGGGCGGCTCCTACGGCGGCTATCTCACGGCGATGGGCCTGGCGCGCGCCTCCGGCCTGTTCGCCGCCGGCGTCGACCTCCATGGCGTGCACGACTGGAGCACCGAGCTGAACATGCTCCGCGGCGAGCCCGAAACCAAAGTGGCCTTCGAATCCTCGCCCCTGGCCTATGTGAAGGAGTGGCGCTCGCCGGTGCTGCTGATCCACGGCGACGACGACCGCAACGTGCAATT
This sequence comes from Bryobacterales bacterium, assembly GCA_030693045.1. Classification (GTDB taxonomy): domain Bacteria; phylum Acidobacteriota; class Terriglobia; order Bryobacterales; family Bryobacteraceae; genus JACQZT01. Next base: position 1,271 of record JAUYBU010000224.1, read on the forward strand.
CGGCCAGACGGTCGCGCTGGTCGAGGCCCTGCGCCGGCAGAAAGTCGATTTCGAGCAGATCGTCTTCCCCGACGAAGTACACGACTTCCTGACCCACGCCCACTGGCTGGAAGCTTACCGCGCCGCCGCGGATTTCTTCGACCGGAAAATGCCCGCCGGCGGGCCCATCTGAATCGATCGCCGAACCCGGCCCCTGGCCCTGGGGCTCAGATCAGAGTGCCAGAGACGAAGACCCGATCTCAGCGGCGTGGTAGGAACTCCGCACTAAAGGGCCCGACTCGACGTGGCGGAAGCCCATCTCGAGCCCTGCCCGCCGCAACTGGTCGAACTCCTCGGGGGTCGCGTAACGCAAGACCGGCAGGTGCTTGGGCGAAGGCCGCAGGTATTGGCCGAGCGTGAGAATATCGACCTCGTGCGCGCGCAGGTCGCGCATCACCTGGAGCGCTTCCTCGCTGGTCTCGCCCAGGCCGAGCATCAGTCCGCTCTTGGTCGGAATGTTCGGGCGGGCGCGTTTGGAGTAGGCCAGAACGTCGAGCGAACGCTGGTAGCGCGCTCCCTGCCGCACCTGCCGGTACAGCCGCGGCACGGTCTCGATGTTGTGGTTCATCGCGCCGGGCGCGGCGTCCAGCACCAGGTCCATGGCCGCGTGGGAGCCCTGAAAATCGGGGATGAGCACTTCGACGCGGCAGGCGGGCGCACGCTCGCGAATGGCGCGGATGACCAGCGCGAACAACTCGGCGCCGCCGTCCTTGCGGTCGTCGCGATTGACGCTGGTGATGACGGCGTAGTCCAGCCCCAGAGCCTGGACCGCCAGGGCCACGCGCCGCGGCTCGTCGTAATCGGCCGCCAGCGGCGCGCCTTTGGCCACCGCGCAGAATCCGCAGCGCCGCGTACACACGTTGCCCAGGATCATGAAGGTGGCGGTGCGGCGGTTCCAGCACTCGCCCAGGTTCGGACAGGCCGCGCTCTGGCACACCGTGTGCAGTTTGAGCCGCTCGACCAGCGACTTCAACTCGCGGTAGCGATCGCCCACCGGCGCGGGCGCGCGCAGCCACTGGGGGCGTTCCGGTTGGGCATCCAGAGAAACCAGCACTACCCCCATTCTACCGGGGCGGCGCGGGCGCATGATATTCTGTCGGTCGAGTGTACAGCCGCCACCACCGCAAAGCGCGCATCCTGTTCGGGCTCTCCGACGTCGTATTGACGGCGCTGGCCTTCCAGGCGGCCTACCAGATCCGACTCCGGCTGCGGTTCGAGCGGGTCTTCTTTCTCACCCCTCCGGTGCACGCCCTGCTGCTCGGTTACGCCATCCTGACCTGGGTGCTGATCGGCATGTCGCTGGGAGTCTACGAGCGGCTGGATTCGGCCAAAGCGCGCGCGATCCTGCGCGATGGGCTGCGGCAATGCGCTCTGGCCGGCGTGGCGCTGGTGATCTTCGAGTACGTGCTGAGGCTGGACCTCAGCCGGCCCTTCCTGGCGCTGTTCGTGGCCCTGGCCGGCGCCCTCACGTGTCTGTTCCGGCTGAACGCGGGACGGATGGCCAGATTGGTTCGCCGCGAGTTCGCCGCGCCGCACCACATCCTGATCGTGGGTCTGGGAGACCGCGCACGAAAGGCCGCCGGAATAATCGAACAATCCAGCGATACGGGCACCCGGCTGATCGGCTTCCTGTCCGGCGACCAGGAGCGCCCGCCGTCGATCCGCATCGGCGCCGAATACCCGGTCTACTCGCTCGCCGATCTGGATGTGCTGCTGCAGCGGCATGTGATCGACGAGATTCTGTTCGCGGTGGATTCCAACCAGCTCGCCGACCTGGAGGAAGTGTTCCTGTTCTGCGACGAGGAGGGCGTGCGAACGCGCGTGCTGGTGGACTTCTTCCCGCACGTCAACAGCGACGTGTACCTGGACCGGCTGGGCGCCGCGCCGCTGCTGACCTTCTCGGCCGCGCCGCACGACGAAATCCGGCTGCTGGCCAAGCGCGCCGGCGACATCCTGCTGGGCGGCGCGGCGCTGATCCTGGCGGCGCCGGCGATGGCGCTGATCGCGCTGGCGATCCGGCTGAGTTCGCCCGGCCCGGCCATCTTCCGCCAGGTTCGCTGCGGGCTGAACGGCCGCCGGTTCGTGTTCTACAAATTCCGCTCGATGTGCCGGAACGCCGAGGAACTGAAGCCCGGCCTGGCGCACCTGAACGCGCGGGACGACGTGGTTTTCAAGATCCCGAACGACCCGCGGCTGACGCCCATCGGCAAGTTTCTCCGCAAGTTCTCGATCGACGAGTGGCCGCAGTTGTGGAACGTCCTGAAGGGGGACATGTCGCTGGTGGGGCCCCGTCCCGCGATCCCCGAGGAAGTGGAACAATATAAGCGCTGGCAACGGCGGAGGCTGCGCATGCGTCCCGGCCTGACCTGCCTGTGGGCCGTGTCCGGCCGCGACGCGCTGGATTTTGAGAGCTGGATGAAATTGGACATGCAATACATCGACACCTGGTCGCTGGCGCTGGACTGGAAGATCATGCTGCGCACCATCCCCCGCGTGCTGACGGGGAAAGGAGCTCACTGAGTTTATGCATCTGATACCGACACAAGAGGAAGTGGTTCAACTGCTGCGGCAAACCGGAGCGCTCCGGGAGGGCCACTTCGAATACCCCAATGGCATGCACGGCAGCGAATACCTTCAGGTGGCGCTGGCCATGCGCTACTTTGCGCACGCCAAGACGCTCAGCGTCGGCCTGAGCCGGCAGTTGAGGGCGCACCCGGAAATCCGCGCCATTATCTCCGAACTGTCCATCGTCGCCCCGGCCACCGGCGGGCTGCCCGTGGCCTATGGCATTGCCGAGGCGCTGCGGTCGCACCAGGTCTATTGGGCCGAGGAGACCGGGGACGGATCGATGCGCTTCCGCCAGTACCTGGAACAGGTGAAGGGAGAAAAGGTCCTGCTGGTGGACGACATTCTGCGCACCGGCCGCAAGCTGACGCAGCTTAAGAGCCTGGTGGAAGCCAAGGGCGCCAAGGTGGTCGGACTGGCCGTCGTCATCTACCAGCCGACGCCGAAGACGCCCGATTTCGGCCGGCTGCCGTTCTACTACCTGGCCAAGATGGACGCCACCTACTACCAGGACACCGCCACCTGCGACCTGTGCCGGCAGGGCCTGCCGCTGGAAAAGGTCTGGGTCTAAAACCGGGGTACTCCGTCCCCGGTTTTCCAGTTGCCTCAGTCGCGCGGTAGACCACGTGCGCCGAAGCCGGAAATCTGCGAAGATCCGGCTATGCGGCGCTGTGCATTTGTCTTGCTGTCGGCGGCCCTTGCGGCCCACGCCCAATCGCGTTCCAGCGACTACGCCATCGGGGCGGACCTCTCCTTCCTCAAGCAGGCCGAGGACCGGGGCGCCGTCTTCCGCGATGGCGGCGAACCCAAGCCGGGCCTGCGGATCTTCAGAGACCACGGCTACAACTGGATCCGCCTGCGCCTGTTCCACACACCCACGGAGCTGCCCAACGATATCGAGTACACGATCGCGCTGGCTCGGGAAGCGAAAAAACTCGGCTTCCGGTTCCTGTTGAACTATCACTACTCGGACACCTGGGCCGATCCGGGCAAACAGGGCATTCCCAAAGCCTGGCAGGGCATGCCAGCCGATCGCCTGGGGGAGGCGGTGTTCGAGTACACGCGGGACACCGTCGCCGCCTGCCGCCAGGCCGGCGTGCTGCCGGACATGGTTCAGATCGGCAACGAAGTGGACAACGGCATCCTCTGGCCCGTCGCAAAGCTGCCCGGCGAATGGGACAATTTCGCGGCGCTGATCAAAGCCGGGATCAACGGCGTCGACGCCGGCCGGGGCAACGGCCCCAGACCCAGGATCATGATCCACATCGCCAAGGGCGGCGACAGGAACGCTACCAGGCGGTTTCTGGATCGTCTGGAGTCCTACCGGGTCGAATACGACGTCATCGGGCAGTCCTATTACCCCTGGTGGCATGGCACGCTGCTGGATCTGCGCGAGAATCTTCACTTCATGGCGACCCAGTACGCCAAGGACATCATCCTGGTGGAGGTCGCCTACAACTGCCGGCCGGCCGAATATGCCAAGAAAGGGAAGCCCGGCCCTTTCCCGGAGACTCCCGAGGGCCAGCGTGAGTTTCTGGAAGAGGTCCAGCGCATCGCGCTCGGGGTGGCGGGCAACCGGGTCAAGGGCATTTTCTGGTGGGAACCGGCGGTGGTGGGAGGCCTGGAGCGCCGGGGATTTTTCGATCCGAATCGCAACGCCCTGCCGGTGATCACGGTATTCGACAAGTACACCCGGCAGTAAGAACCGGGGACGGAGTACTCATTCCCCATTTACTGGGTGGCAGGGCCTTCAGGCCGTGGAAGGAAATGGGGAAAGAGTACTCCGTCCCCGGTTTTTCTGGTATTCTCTGGGTTGGGTTTGAAGTCTTCTTTCCTGGTGCGAGGTGCACATGTCGGGACATTCCAAATGGGCGACAATCAAGCATAAGAAAGCCGCCCTGGACGCCAAGCGCGGGAAATCGTTCACGCGCATAATCAAGGAAATCAACATTGCCGCCCGCAATGGCGGCGATCCTGACGTCAACGCCCGCCTGCGCACGGCCATCGCCACCGCCAAGGCGGTCAGCATGCCGGCCGACAACATCAAGAAGGCGATCCTGCGCGGCACGGGCGAGTTGGAAGGCGGCCAGATCGAGGAAGTGACCTTTGAAGGGTACGGTCCCGGCGGCGCCGCCGTTCTGGTGGAAGTGGCTACCGACAACCGCAACCGCACGGTCAGCGAGATCCGGCACGCTTTCGGCAAGCACGGCGGCAATCTGGGCGAGCAGAACAGCGTGGGCTGGATGTTCGAACGCAAGAGCCAGATCCTGATCGAGCTGGACAAGGCCACCGAAGACCAGTTGATGGACGTTGCGCTGGAGGCGGGCGCGGACGACCTGCGCAACGACGGCGCGCATTGGGATGTGATCTCGGCGCCGGAAGCGCACGAGGCGGTGCTGGGGGCCATTCACAAGGCCGGTATCGCGACCGTGTCGGCGCAGGTGGCCAAGATTCCGAAGAACCTCATCAAGCTGACAGGCAAGAACGCCGCCGGCATGCTGCGGTTGATCGAAGCGCTGGAAGATCACGAAGACGTGCAGAACGTCTTTTCGAACTTCGACATCGACGAGAAGGAGTTGGAGGCGCTGGCCGGCTGAGCCGGCGGCGCGTCCGGCGCCTGGGAATGCGCATTCTGGGAATCGACTGCGGCTCCGCACGCACGGGGTATGGTGTGATCGAAAGCGACGGAGGCAGGCACAGCCTGCTGGCGGCCGGGGTGATCGCGACCGATCCGAAGCAGCCCTTCGAACAGCGCCTGCTCAAGATCGCGTCGGGATTGCGCGAGGTCATCCGGGACCATGCGCCCGAAGCCGCCGCGGTCGAAGAAGTGTTCTATGCGGCCAACGTCAAGTCGGCGCTGAAACTGGCGCACGTGCGCGGCGTGGCTCTGTTGACGGTGGCCGAGGCGGGCATCCC
>JAUYBU010000240.1 GCA_030693045.1 Bryobacterales bacterium
CATGTGGCGCAAGCGGTTCTTTACGAAACGTTTGGCTGGTCTGGAGGAGCGCCCCCGTCCGGGCCGGCCCAGGGCCGCGGTTTAGAGTGGCCGTCGCCGCGCCGGCCGCATGTTACAGAACTTTTGACGCAGTACACTAGCGCCTCGTCCACAGCGCCGCCTGAATCGGCGGATGGTTGTACTGCGTCGCCCGATCCGGCGCCGTGTGCCCTTCCGGCGTCTTTGCCAACCGATCTGTACCGGCCTTCAACGGGGCGCTTGCCGGCGCGCCGTTTCCAAAATCCGTCGTCGCCGCGTACAGTCGGGGAGTAGCCGGGATTCATCGGCGGCGGATAATCGGATACAATAGGGGTTACTGCCGCAGTTCGTTCACGTCCATGACATTCAATCCAATCAAAGGAGGGATTTGACTCGCGATGGGTGAAACAGTGCCCAAAAGGAACCCCAAAGCGCCGCGTCAGGAGCTGCCGGTGCTCGATCTCGTGCGGCGCGCGACCACCTGCGACGAGGTTTCGCTGGGGTTCAACATCGAGCAGGCGAAGGCGGAGGTGGTGCGGTGCCTGAACTGCAAGGACGCCAAGTGCATCAATGCCTGTCCGCTGCGCATCGACATCAAGTCTTTTATCTATCGACTGCTGGTGGGCGACTACGACGGCGCCTATGAGAAGATCGCCGAGCAGAGTCCCTTCCCGGGCGTCTGCGGGCGGGTTTGCCAGCACGAGCTGTTTTGCGAAGACGCCTGTCTGCTTGGCACCAAGCTCGACCCGGTGGCCATCGGATCGCTCGAGCGCTTCTGCGCCGATCACAACCGCGAAAGCGCGCGCCCGGAAGCCGAATATCCCCAGCCGACCGGCCCCAAGGTGGCCCTGGTCGGCAGCGGCCCGGCGTCGCTGATCGCCGCCTTCGACCTGGTGCGCAAGAACTACCGCGTGTCGGTGTTCGAGGCGCTGCACGGACTGGGCGGCGTGCTGGCCTACGGCATCCCGCCGTTTCGCCTTCCGCGCGACATCCTCAACGAAGAGATCGCGCGCTTGCAGCGAATGGGCGTCGAGTTCATCACCAACGTGATTGTCGGCAAGACGGTAACCCTGGACGAGTTGTTCAACGAGGAAGCTTTCGACGCCGTTTTCGTCGGGACCGGCGCGGGGCTGCCCTGGCTGATGGGCATTCCGGGCGAGAACCTCATAGGGGTTTACACCGCCAACGAATTCCTGACCCGCATCAACCTGATGCACGCTCACGAATTTCCTAAGACCGACACGCCCGTGCGGGTAGGCGCAAGGACGGTGGTGGTGGGCGGCGGCAACTCGGCCATGGACGCGGCGCGCTGGGGCAAACGCATGGGCAGCCAGACCACTATCCTGTTCCGCCGCGGCAGGGCGGAACTGAAGGCGCGCCTGGAAGAGATCGAGCACGCCGAGGAAGAAGGCGTGATCTTCGAATACCTGGCCGCGCCGGTGGCCCTGTACGGCGACCAGGACGGCTTCCTTCGGGAGATGGAGTGCATCCGGATGAAGTTGGGCGAACCGGACTCCTCGGGGCGTCCGTCCCCGATTCCGATCCCAGGCTCGGAGTACCGCATTCCGGTCGACACGGTGGTCATGGCCATCGGACAGGGGCCGAATCCCACCCTGCAGCGGGCGACGCCCCAGTTGATCGCCAAGAAGGGCAAGATCGTCATCGATGAGCAGGGCCAGACGTCGATACCGATGGTCTTCGCGGGCGGCGACGTGGTCCGCGGCGGTTCGACCGTGATTCTGGCCATGCGCGACGGCCGCGCGGCGGCCGAAGCGATTGATCGCGCGCTCAAGGGCGCGCAGGGAGCGACTTGTGAACCGGATCTTGACCAAGCGCCAGCTAACGCCTGAAACCGCGCTGTTTGAAGTCGAGGCGCCACGCATCGCGCGCCGCTGGAAGCCGGGGAACTTCATCATCATCCGGCCGACGCCCGACAGCGAGCGCATCCCGCTGACCATCGTCGGCGGCAACGCCGAGCGCGGCACCATCACCATGGTGGTGCAGGCCATCGGCAAGACCACCCGCATCACGGTGGCTCTGAACGAAGGCGATTCGCTGGCGGACCTGGTCGGGCCGCTCGGCGAAGCGGCTTCGATCGAAAACGTCGGACGCGTGTTGTGCATCGCCGGCGGCGTGGGCGTGGCCGAGTTGCTGCCCGTGGCCCGGGCGTTTGGCGAGGCGGGCAACTTCGTGACCGCCATGTGCGGGGCGCGCTCGACGGCGCAGATGATTCTGGATGAGGAACTGCGCCAGGCGGCCAGCGAAGTGGTCTGGGCCACCGACGACGGATCCCACGGCTTTCACGGCAATGTGGTTCAGTGCATGCGCGACTGGATCACGCGCAACCCCAAGCCCGACCTGTGCCATGTGATCGGTCCCATCCCCATGATGCGGTTCTCGGCGGAGCTGACCAGGGAGTGGGGCGTGCGCACCTATGCCAGCCTCAACCCGATCATGATCGACGGCACCGGCATGTGCGGCGGCTGCCGCGTCACCGTGGGCGGCAAGGTGCGTTTCGCCTGCGTCGAGGGACCCGAGTTCGACGCTCACCAGGTCGATTTCGACGAACTGGCGCGCCGCAACCGCGCCTACCTGGCCGAGGAGCGCCAGGTCCTGGAAAGCCACACCTGCCGCATCGGCCTGGGCGCCTAACCCGCCCCTCCTCAACCCGCCCGAAAAGGGGACAGTAACAAATAACCCCTTTTCCATAAATGGGGACAGTAACAAATCCGAAAAGGGGACAGTAACAAATAACCCCTTTTCCATAAATGGGGACAGTAACAAATAACCCCTTTTCCCGGAAATAATGAGGACTGTAACAAGTAGCCTTATTTCCCGGAAGAAAGTGAGAAAAAATGGGGACAGTAACAAATAACCCCTTTTCCCGGAAAAGGGGTTATTTGTTACTGTCCCCATTTGTGCCAGATCGATTGGAGACTCTGGCGATGAGGGTTCTGCTGGACACCAGCCGCCTGATCGACGCCTTTCGCGGTGAAGCGGAGATCGTCAAGACCCTCGAACGGGCGGCCGAAGTCTGGATTCCGTTCGTGGCGCTTGCCGAGATCAAGGCCGGTTTCCTTGGTGGAGGCCGGCCTGGTGAGAACGAAGGCCTGCTGCACGCATTCCTTCGCCTGCCGGGCGTCGGCGTTTTGTTCGCCGACTCGGAGACCACCGACGTCTACGCCCGCCTGTTCCTGCAGCTTCGCAAAGCAGGCACTCCCATTCCGACGAACGATCTTTGGATTGCGAGCCTGGCGGTCCAGCATCAACTCGTCCTGCTCTCCCGGGATGAGCACTTCCGGAAAGTTCCGCAAGTCTCCACGGGCGTATCCTGAAAGCGTGAGCAAACCGCGCGTGCTGGTTCTGGCGGTGGCCGTATTGGCCACGAGCGCATGGGCGCAGGTTGCGGGCCGGCTCAGCGGCTCGGTGGTTGACTCGACGGGGGCCGCCGCTCCCGGTGCGAAAGTGTCGGTCTACCTGGCGGGCGGCTCGCAACCGGTTCTGACCGCCCAGACCACCAGCGAGGGGCTGTTTGCTCTCTCCGGCGTGCGCCCCGAGTTCTATGACCTCACCATCCAGGCGCAGGGCTTTGTCGCCTACACCCTTCGGCGAGTCAAAGTCGATCCGGCCCGCGAAACCGTGATCCCCCCGATCAAGCTCGAACTGGCGGCGGTGCGGCAGACCCTGGAGGTCTCGGCCGCGGCCGAGTCCGTGCAGACCTCGAACGCCGAGGTATCCTCGACCGTCACCAACGAGCAGGTGCGCCGGCTGCCGATGCTCGATCGCAGCCCCCTGGCGCTGATCGCGACTCAGCCCGGCGTCACCTACAACGGGCGGGACGACGCCTCGACCACCATCAACGGACAGCGCACCTCGTTCGCCAACGTCACGATGGACGGCATCAACATCCAGGACAACTTTCTGCGCGACAACGCTCTGGACTACGTGCCCAACCTGCTGCTGCTGGACCAGGTGGGCGAGTTCAGCGTGGTGACGTCGAACTCGAGCGCCGCGCTCGGCGGCGGCTCCTCGCACGTGGTCTTCGTCAGCCCCTCGGGAACAAACCAGTTTCACGGCGGCGCTTACTGGCAGAACCGCAACAACGTGTTTTCGGCTAACAGTTGGTTTAACAATCGGGCCGGCGTCCCTCGGCCGTTTCTGAACCAGAACCAGGCCGGCGCGTTTCTGGGTGGGCCGATGGTCAAGGATAAGCTGCTGTTCTACATGAATTACGAGGCCTTCCGGCGTCGGCAGCAGACCCCGGTGAACCGCACCATCCCGACCGCCGACGCCCGCCGCGGTCTGTTCACCTACCGCGACACCCAGGGCGCCCTGCGAAAGGTCGACATTCTGCAAGCGGCCGGCGTGCGCATCGATCCGGTGATCCAGGCTATGCTCGACCAGGTGCCCGGCCCCGAGAAGATCAACAACTTCGATCTGGGCGATTCGGCGCCGGACCTGCTGCGCAACACCGCCGGCTACCGGTTTCTGAAGCGCGGCAATCGCACCCGCGACAATGCGCTCGCCAAGCTCGACTACAATCTTTCGCCGAAGCACATCTTTTCGGCCTCCTACCTGTGGAACCGCGATAACCTGGACCGGCCGGACGACGATGCCGACAACGACTTCTCGCCCGTGCCGAAAGTGGTGAACGAAAACTGGAGCCACCTGTTGTCGCTGGGCTGGCGCTGGAGCCCGCGCGCAACCTTCACCAATGAGCTGCGCGGCGGCTTCAACCTCGCGCCAGGCGTGTTCGACACTTCCGAGCAATTCGGCAAGTTCGTGGTCGATGGCACCATCTTCAGCAACCCGACCAACCTGTTCCGGCGGCAGGGGCGCGACACCGACACCTATTCGGTGTCGGACAATGCCACCTGGGTGCGCGGGCGGCACAACGCGCAATTCGGTTTTCAGTGGCAGGACGTGCGGGTCCGGCCCTACGACGACGTGGACATCACGCCCACGCTGTACCTGGCCCTGGGCACGGGACAGGACGGACTGACGCGGACGCGGCTGCCCGGCATTCGCACCGCCGATCTGGACGCCGCCAACGAAATGCTGGCCACCCTGGCCGGCCTGGTGGACAGCTACACGCAGAACTTCAACGTCACCAGCCGCACGTCGGGCTACGTCGACGGCGCGTCCTACCAGCGGCATTACCGCTTCGGCACCTGGGCCTGGTACGCGCAGGACACCTGGAAACTCCGGCCCCGGCTCACGCTCACGCTCGGGCTGCGCTATGAGCTGTACGGCGCCGTCGACGAGCGCGACTCGCTGGGCCTGCTGCCGGTGGCGCGCAACGCCAACCCGGTCGAGACGCTGCTGTCGAACTCGACGCTCGATTTCGCCGGTAAATCCTCCGGCCGTCCGTGGCACAGCCTGGACCGAAACAACTTCGCGCCCAGCGCGGGGCTGGCGTGGGATTTTTTCGGCAATGGCCGCACCGCCCTGCGCGCAGGCTACGGGATCAGCTACGTCAACGACCAGCATGTCGCCGCCCTGGTCTCGAATGTTGACATCAACGCGGGCCTGATCGGCATCTCGGCCGACTACGGTCTTTCGTCTACGCTCAGCCGGCCGCCGAGCATTCTCAAGCCCGTGTTCAAAGTGCCCCGCACGTTCGCCGACAACTACGACGAAGACCCTTCGACCGCCTTCGGGCTGATCGATCCCCGGCTCCGCACTCCTTACGTCCAGCAGTGGAACTTCGCAATCGAGCAGGAATGGCGCTCCACGATTTTCGAATTGCGCTATGCCGGAAACCACCAGGTGAAAGGGTTCCGCGACTTCGACTTCAACCAGGTGATCATTCGCGAAAACGGTTTTCTGGACGACTTCCGGCGCGCGCAGGCCAACGGTTTTCTGGCGCGCGCGCGCACCGGCAGTTCCGATCCTTCCTACAATCCGACCATTCCGGGGAGCCAGCCGCTCACGGTTTTTCCGAAACTCTACCAGGGAGGGACGCTGCGCAACGCCGCCATCCGCGGGTTGATCGAGGCCGGCGAGGCCGGCCAGCTCGCCAGCCAATACCAGATCGACGGGCTCAACGGTTCGGTGAACTTCTTCCGCAATCCCTATGGCCTGGGTTGCGATTACCTGACCAACTTCTCCAGCGCCAGCTACAACGCACTTCAATTCGACGTCCGCCGGCGCATGAAACAGGGGCTCTCGGTGCAGGCCAACTACGCCTTCGCGAAAGTGCTCAGCGACACCAGCGGAACCAGCCAGTCGCGCCTGGAGCACTTCCTGGATCTGACGAATGCGGCCATCGAGCGCTCGCGCGCGCCCTACGACATTACCCACGTCGTCAACGCCAACGCCGTGTGGGATCTGCCGGTGGGCGACAAACACCGGCTGAACTGGCCGCGGGCCGGGCGTCTGGCGACCGGATGGTCGGTGAGCGGGATCCTCAACTGGCAGTCCGGCGCGCCGTTCTCGGTGCTTTCCAGCCGCGGTACGCTCAACCGGACCGGCGGCGGGCGGTCCTATGAGAACGGCGCCAATACCACTTTGACAAAGGGCCAATTAGATGAGCTGCTGGGTTTCCGCATGACCGGCGACGGGCCGGTTTTCGTGGCGTCTTCCGTGAAAGGTCCGGACGGGCGCGCGGTGGCGTCCGACGGCGAACAGCCGTTTGCGGGGCAGGTCTTCTTCCACCCGGCGGCGGGCACGCTGGGCGGGTTGCAGCGCCGGATGTTCTCCGGCCCGTGGGCCTTTTCGCTCGATCTGGGGATGCAAAAGCGCACCAGGATTACCGAGAAGCAGTCGCTCGAATTTCGCATGGAAGCGGCCAACGCGCTCAACCACCCCACCTTCACCATCGGCGACCAGAACATCGGCTCGACCAGCTTCGGCCAGGTCACCGGCACGCTGTCGGTGCGCCGCCTGGTGCAGTTCGCTCTCTACTATCGTTTCTGAGCCGATCCCCCCATCTGCGGGGGCGAGGGCGCACTTAACCCCCGCGGCCCCCGCAAAAGAAAGTGAGAAACCACGCATTCGCAGTCTGGATTCGGATCGCGATCTCCGTTATAAATGTAAATTCAATGCAACTTGATCGATCAACCAGCGGGGCGACCATGTTCGAAGCGATCTCAAAACCGGAATGTTGCGTGTCGGAAGACATGGATTGCGGCGCCTGTCTTCGCACCGCGGCCCACAACGTGGCGCGAGTCTGCGGCGGCATGAACCAGGGCGGATTGCGGGGGATCTTCGGACATCTGTATGCGCACCCCTTCTGCAAGTCGAAAATGCACCTGTTCGAACGCGCCTACCCTCAACCTCTCGTCTTCCTGTCCGCCTCCGAATAGAAACCGGGGACGGAGTACTGAGCCTCTTGCAAAATTCGTCTGCAACCGCTCCTTGACGGTCGCGGCCCGGAAGCGCCACTGATTCGCAACAGGTTACGGAGCCGCGCGCGTCAGCAAGCGGTCTTCCGGCGAATTCTGCAATTGGTTTGGAGTACTGTCCCCGGTTCTTACTGAATCACGCCGCAGGCGATCCGGGCGCCGGCGTTGCCCGCCGGGTCGGTCTTCATGTCGTCCGCTTTCTCGTGAATCACGACGCTGGTGCCGCCCGCGTGGAACAGCGAATTGGCGCCCTCGCCGGCGAGGGTCACGCCCTTGACCGTGCTCTTGAACACGCCCTTGCCCTTCTTATCGACCGTGAGGTTTGGCAGATCGCCGGCATGATGCCCCGCCGGATTCTCCATGCCGTGCTGCTTCTTCTCGGGGTTGAAGTGCCCGCCCGCGGTCTTGAAATCCGGAGCCTCGCACTTGCCCGCCTCGTGGATGTGGATGGCCCGGGCGCCTGGACTCAGATTCAGCACCTTCACCGACATCAGCACGCCGCCGCTGGTTTCGCTGAATTTCGCGTCGCCGACTTTCTGGCCTTTCGCGTCCTTGATTTCGGCCGTCGCCTTCTTGCGCCCTTTCACTGCGCCCGCCATCGAGCCGCAAGTGGCCGCCAGCATCAGCGCCGCCGTTGCCGCGGACAGAAACGTTCGAACTGTCATTCGGGTAGTCTCCTTACTACGATGTTACATCGTCTTCCGGCACCGGGAACTTATCGCCCGTGTCGGCGATCCACTGGCGCAGCCGTTCGATCAACTTCCGCCGCGGGCCGCGGTAGCGCGGATGGTGCGCCAGATTCACCAGTTCGTACGGGTCTTCGTTCAGGTTGAACATCACCCACGACGAGTTCTCGAAACAGGCGTACTTCCAGCCATCCCTGGTCACCAGGCCGCGGTAGGGCTTGCTCAGGTTCTGCCCGGCGCCGGGGAAGATGCACTGGAGAAACGCCGAGTCCGGCTCCCCCGCGGGAGCGTCCTTCCTGATCCGGTAATGAGAGTAATCGTAGCCCGCCATCCAATTCGGCTTTTGAATCCCGCAAAGCCCGAGCGTGGTCGGCGCGATATCGACGTGGTTGACGGGAACGGGAAACCTGCCTGAGCGGCGCGCCCCGTACTGTCCGGGCTGCTCGCCGCCAATCAGGAACGGTATGCGCACGGACTCTTCGTACGGCAGCCGCTTGTGCTCTTCCCCGTGCGAGCCCTGCATGTCGCCGTGATCGCTGAAGACCATCAGGTGAGTATTGAAGGTCAAGCCGGTCTGGTCCAGCGCGGCCCGAATCCGGCCCACGTTCCAGTCCCAGTTCTCGACCATCGCGTAGTACCCCGCCAGGTCGCGCCGGGTTCTCGCCTGCACGTCGGCGTTCGGCGGAACGTTCGGGCGCAACTCGAGGCGCGCGCCGTTGTAGCGGCTCATGAAGTCCGCCGGCGCGACATAGGGGTTGTGCGGCGGCTGCACGGAAAGCGCGGCGAAGAACGGCTTCGCCGGCCCGCGCTTCACCTCGTCGCCGCGCTCCTGGATGTACTTGATCACCAGGTTCGCCAGTTCGTCGGTCTCGTAGCCCGGCAGCCGGTAGTGGAACGCATCCTTGCCCGCGCCGCCGTGTACCCAGCTATCCCATTGGCTGTTGTTGTTCTCATAGGCCGCCCAGACGTCGAACCCCCGGCGGCGCTCGGGCGGGACGATGTGCATGGCCGCGCGGCCGGTGCGCTCGTGGAAACCGTCCAGGTGCCACTTGCCAAAGTAGGCGGTCTGATAGCCGGCCTCTTTGAGCGGCGCGACGATGGTCTGCTGTTCGAGCGGCAGCAGAACCTCGTTGCCGGGCACGCAACGGTGCGGATATTGGCTGGCAATGAGCGAGCCTCGGAAAGGACAGCACAGCGGAAACCCCGACACCGCGTTGGTGAAGTTCACACCCATGTGCGCCAGGTTGTCGAGGTTCGGCGTGCGCGCGTTCGGATCTCCGTTCGAGCTCAGAGCCTGTGCGCGGTGCTGATCGGCGAACAGCCAGATCACGTTCGGCTTCCCGGTCGCGGTGGATTCCCGGCGGCGCTGGGCCGCGCCTTCCGCCGCGGGGATTGCCGCCGCGCCCAGCGCCTGCGTCGAGCCGCTAAGAAAGGTCCTGCGATCCATGAGCTTTCCTCCGTTCAATCTCCCAGCATATGAGAACTACGCCGCGGGGTCGAGTTCTGGTACGTTAAACCACGGAGGATCTCCAATGCGATTCGCGCGGACAATGCTCGTCCTTCTGGCGCTGGCGGCGGTGGCGCAGAGCCAGGTCACTACGCCCGAGAAGTTCTTCGGATTCCAGCTTGGCGCCGACCGGAAGATAGCCGGCTGGGGCAAGATGGTCGACTATTATCAGCTTCTCGAGAAGCAGGGCGGCGGCAAGCTCAAGGTAGTCAACATGGGTCCGAGCACACAGGGCAACCCGTTCCTGCTGGTCATCATCTCCTCTCCGAAGAATCTCGCCAACCTGGATCGGCTGCGAGAGGTGAACGCCAGGATCAGCGACCCGCGCGGGCTCGCCGAGCAGGAAGTCAGGAAGCTGGCCGCCGAGGGCAAGGCGGTCATCTGCCAGTCCATGAGCCTTCACGCCTCCGAAATCGGCGGCACCCAGATGGCGCCGGAACTGGCCTACGATCTGCTCACCCGCAAGGATGAAGAGACCGCGCGGATTCTCGATAACGTCGTGTTCCTGATGATTCCGTCCTTCAACCCGGACGGCGCGATCATGGTCGCCGACTGGTATCAGAAGACGCTGGGCACCGAGTACGAAGGTTCGAATCTGCCCTGGCTGTACCACAAGTACGCCGGCCACGATAACAACCGGGACGCCTTTCAGACCAACCTGGTGGAGTCGCAGTACATGGCCAGGATCATGTTTCGGGATTGGGTTCCGCAGGCCTATCTCGATCACCACCACATGGGCCCTTACGGCGCCCGCATCTACCTGCCGCCGTACGCCGAGCCGGTTCGTCCGCTCGCCGATCCCCTGGTGTGGCGCGAGATGAGCTGGTACGGGGCGCACATGGCCTACAAGGAAGAAGAGGCCGGCCAGTCGGGCATCCTCAACATGGCCCAGTATTCCGGATGGGGCCACTTCGGATTCCACTGGATCACTCCGTTCCACAACATCGCCGGAATGCTCACCGAGTCCGCCAGCGCGAGGTTGGCGACGCCCATCTTCATTCATCCCGACCAACTCAAGGGTGGGGTCCGCAACCTGCCGGCCTACGAGACCCAGACCACCTTCCCCAATCCCTGGCCGGGCGGCTGGTGGAAGCTGCGGGACATTGTCGAGCGGCAGAAGATCTCGGCCTGGGCGCTGTTGGATCTGGCCGCCCGCAATCGCGAGACCGTGCTCTGGAACGCGTATCAGAAGGCCCGGCGGCAGACCGAGCGGGGCGCCCAGGGCAAGCCCGCCGCTTATGTGATTCCGCGTACCCAGCACGATCCGTTGACCGCGGTGAAGCTGGTCAACAAGCTGCTGGCGCAGGGCATCGAGATTCAGCAGGCGCCCAAGGGATTCACCACCACGGACGGCGTTGGTTACCCGGCGGGCTCCTGGGTGGTCCCGATGGCGCAGCCCAAGATGGGCGTGATCCGGTATCTGCTCGGCCGCACCCTTTATCCCGACAACGATTGGACACGGGGCCGTGACGGCGCTCCGATGCGGCCCTACGACATGGCGACCGACACCATGTTCGAGTTCATGGGCGTGCGCGTCGACCCGATGGACCAGGCGACTGAAGGCGAGTTCCGCAAACTCACCGGGGCGGTCGAGACCGCCGGGAGTGTGCCCCGGAGCGCGGGCGGGTATGGGTTCGACGGCCGGCTGAACGACAGCTTCCGGGTGGTGAACATGCTGCTCGACAAAGGCGTGGTGATCCGCCGCATCGACAAGACCAGCCAAGGCCTGCGCCCGGGCGACTTCGTCGTGGTTCCGGCTTCGGAAGCGGTGCTCGCGCCGCTGGCGAAGGAGACCGGCGTGGACTTCTTCGCGCTGAAGCCCGAGGTTCCGCTGATTGCTCATGAGGTCAAGCGCATGCGCACCGGTATGTATCAGCGCTATCGCGGCGGGAACGCCGACGAAGGCTGGACCCGGCTGCTCCTCGAGCAGTTCCGTTTCCCCTACACCACCCTGATGGATGCCGAGATCAAGAAGGGCGCGCTCAACGACAAGTACGACCTCATCATCCTGCCGGACGATTCGACGGCCACGATCACGGGCGAGAGAAGCGCCGAACGGCGCGAAGGCGCCGGCCGGTCCGAGGAGACGTATCCCCCCGAGTACCGCAGCGGCTTCGGCGACGAAGGAGTCAAGGCGCTAAAGGCGTTCGTCGAGAAGGGCGGAACCCTGGTGACGCTGGGCGGGGCCAGTAACTTCGCGATCGAGAAACTCGGAGTGAATGTCCGCAACGTCGTGGCCAATAAGAGTTCGAAGGAGTTCTGGTGCCCCGGGTCCACGCTCAAGGTGATTTTCGACAACACCAACCCGCTGGCTTACGGGATGCCGCCGGAGGGCCTGGCGCTTTACATGAGCGGCAGCCCGGCGTTCGAGATAACTCCCAGCGAGCATAACGAACGCTACGAGGTCGTCGTGCGTTACGCGGACCGCGACCTGCTGCAGAGCGGATGGCTCATCGGAGAAGCGACGCTGGCAAAGAGGGCGGCTATGGTCGCGGCCAGGCAGGGCAGCGGCCGGGTGGTCCTGATCGGCTTCCGGACCCAGCACCGGGCCCAGACCCACGGCGCCTTCAAGCTGCTCTTCAACACCCTGCTCCAAAGAAAAGGGGACAGTAACAAATAACCCCTTTTCCTGTCCCATTTCCTGTCTCTTTTCCCCTTTCCCGGGAAAAGGGGTAATGTGTTACTGTCCCCATTTTGCGGCGTCGAGAGTGAGGGAGATTCCCAGTCCGGGACCATTCGGCACGGGGAGCATGCCGTCGGCGTCCAGCTTCCATCCGCCCACGACAAGGTCGTCGATATACGGGGATCCGGTGAGATATTCCACCAGGTCGGTGTTGCGGCTGGCGGAGGCCAGGTGCAGGTCGGCGGCCAGTCCTAAGGCCGTGTTCCATCCGTGGGGGATGAAGCGCACGCCGTTTTCTTCCGCCATCCAGGCGATGCGGCGCTCTTCGCTGATCCCGCCCACCTTCGTCACATCCGGCTGGACAATGTCGAAAGCCCGGCTCCGGAGCCAGGGAGCGAACGATTGCCTTCTGGTCAGGACCTCGCCGCCGGCAATCGGCACGGGGGAACTCTCCCGCAGCCGAACGTAATCGTGCAAGTTGTCGGGGGGCAGCGGCTCTTCAAACCAGTACACGTCGTACTGGGCGAGCATGCGGGCGGTCCGCGCGGCCCACTTGTAGTCTCGCGGCCAGAAGGCGTCGCTAGCGCCCGCGTCGACCATCAACAACGCCTCCGATCCGACCGCATCGCGCGCCACGCGAACAATGCGCTCGTCCAGCGCGTCGCTGCGGCGTCCGAACGGCCCCCACCCAATCTTGAAAGCGCGAAAGCCCTGGGCGCGGACCGCGAGCAGATTCTCGGCCAGGATCTCCGGTTCCCGCATCAGCAGGGACGCGTAGGGACGGACGCGTTCGCGATAACGGCCGCCCAGCAGGCGGCCCACGGGTTGGCCGGTAGCCTGGCCCAGAATGTCCCACATTGCGATGTCGATTCCGCTGATGGCGTGAGTGATGGTCCCGCCTCGCCCCATCCAGAATGTGTTGGCGTGGAGTTTCTCGCTTACACGCTCCGGTTCCAGGGGATTTTCGCCGGTATACAGCGGCTTCAGAACGCCCAGCGCCGCGCGCACCAATTCATCGTTGGTGAATGAGGACCCCCACCCGGTGATCCCCTCATCCGTGTAGACGGCGACGAGCGTATGCACGCAGTCGTCCGGCTGAAGCTCGTTCGCCCATCCGCCTTCCGGCGTGCCGCTCCGCAAACCGGCCGATCTTATCTCCACGATCTTCATATGATTCGATCAGTATAATACTTCCATGCTACGACGCCATTTCTTCACCAACATGATGGCAGGCGCCGCGTTCGCGCAACTCGAAGGGCCCCCGGCGCAACCAGCGCCGGCCAAGGTTTTTCTCGAGCGGCCGGCGGCGGGCATGCCGCACAAGGGCAAGGTGCTGCTGGCCATCCAGGCGCACTCGGACGACATCCCGCTTTCCGCGGCGGGCACGGTGGCCAAGCTCATCCGGGAGGGCTACACCGGCTACCTGGTTCGCGCCGCCAACGACGACATGGGCGACGCGCCCGGGCTCGGAACGCCCGGCACCATTGGCGAGAACGTGCTGGGCAACGAGCGCGACAACGCCGCGCTGGTCCCGATTCTGGGCCTCAAAGGCAATTTCGACCTGAACTACAACAATCACTACATGGCCGGCGTCTCGCAGAACGAATTGATGTGCCGGCTGATTTTTCTCATCCGCCTGCTGAAGGTGGATACGGTTTTCTGTTTCGACCCGTGGGCGCACGACGAGGAGAATCCCGATCACTACACGCTGGCCCGCGCCGTGGAAGCGGCGTGCTGGATCGCCGGACGGGCGCACGACTATCCCGAGCAGTTGGCGGCCGGGCTCAAGCCCCGCGAGGTCCGCGACAAGTACTACTACGCGCGGCGTCCGGAAATCACGCGCGTGGTGGACATCAGCGGCGTGGTGGACCAGAAGGTGGAGGCCAACCGCGCCAACGTCGCGAAAGGACCGGCGGGACATCACGGATCGCAGTTGCGCGCCGACCTGGCCAAGCGCGGCCGGCGCCTGCCGCTACTGGGCGACGACGACGCCACCGCGGATCGCAACTACATCAAGGAATTCCTGCTGGCGCGCAACCGCGAACTGGGACGCCAGTACGGCGTGGAATACGCCGAAGCGTTCCACTACATCGGACCCGCGCCGGGCTCGCTCGACTCTCGGGTGGAGGACTATATCAAGCGGAACGCGGTGCCGCTGAAGTAGCGGCGGGCACGCTCAGATGCGGATGTACAGCCGCTTGCGGTCCATCCAAACGCAGATCCACCACATCACGCACCAGGCCAGAAACAGCGCCACGAAGTTGGACCACGGCGGCGCGAGGCGGCTGAAGATATTCCATCCGAAATGGATTTTGAAGCTCTGCGACAGGAACCGGTCCCACAGGTGGGCCATGCAATACATCGCAATGGAATTCATGCCCACCGCGCGCAGGCCGTACGACCAACTCACCTTGCCGCGGATGTCGATGACCCAATAGAACGCCGCCAGCAGCAGGCAAACCCAGCCGGCGCTCAACAACGTCCAACTCGGCGTCCAGATGCGCTTCACCACCGGGCAGATTCCCGTCACACCGAAGAGCCATCCAATGACAATGCCTGCCAGGCCCGCGCCGATCAGCCAGCGCAGCTTGTCGCGCGTCGATTTCTCGCTCTTCAGCAACCCTCCGGCGAGCAGCCCGAAGATCATGGTGGCGAGCGACGGCACGAAGCTCAGCGTCAGATAGCCGCCACCGTTATAGACGAACGGCTTCTCGCGCGGGAACAGGTTCAGGAACCACTGATCGAAGGCCGCCGCGAAATTGCTGTTCTTGTCCCAGTGCGAGGCGAAGCCCTGGAGGTGGTGCGGCCACTCCGCTCGAACGCCGACGCTGGCGAAGTCGAAACCCGGCCCCGGTGCCGGATAGAGCGCGAACGCGGCCCAGTAGCCGATCAGAATCAGGGTGACGGCCACAATCTGCACGCGCTTGGATTGCCAGGCCAGCAGGAACAGAAACAGATAACCGAGTCCGATTTGCGACAGAACGTCCTCGAACGTGAAATAGGTTGTCGGGCGGCTGGTGGAACGCAGGAAAACGCCCAGCGCCACCAGCGCGACCGAACGCCACAGCGCGTGCAGCCAAAGATTCCGCAGGCCTTGCCCGCGCGCGCGGCGGTTGGCGACCGACCAGGGCAACGCCACGCCGACCATGAACGTGAAGGCCGGCTGGATCAGGTCCCAGGCCGAGCCGCCGGTCCACTGGACGTGGTCGGTGTTGAAGGCGATGAACTGCCAAAAGGCGTTTTCGGGGAAGCTTCTGGCGATGGCCGAGAGGCGCCAGATCTCGGAAGCCATGTAAAGCATGGTCAGGCCGCGGAAGGCGTCCAGAGACGCCAGTCGCACGGGAGCCGGAGGAGAATTTGTCGCACCCATTCCCAACATGTGTACCACGTCTGGGGAACCCGAGACAGCGCCCGCTTCCTGACGGTCGCGGCTCGGAATCGTTTTCTGAGCCGCGACCGGAGTGCCCTCTGGGCCGGGAGCGGGCGCTCGGATTTTGCTACCATTTTGGCTGCATGGCTGAATACTCGATTGGTGTGGATTTGGGAGGGACGAACCTGCGCGCGGCGGCGATCTCGGCCGGGGGCGTGGTTCTGGATAAGACCTCCGGCTCGACCAAGCTGTCGGAGGGGCGCGACGCCGTCATCGGCGACATCGTGAACTCGATTGAAGCGCTCAAGCGCGGCCGGCCGCAGGACTCGCTGGCGGGCGTCGGCATCGGCGTGCCGGGCTTCATTCTCATCGAAAAGGGCATTATCGTCGGGTCCAACAACCTGCCCGAATTCGAAGGCTTCCCGGTGCGCGACGCAATTGAAGCGCGGCTGGGCACGCGGGTCATTCTAGAGAACGACGCCAACGCCGCGGCGATGGGCGAGAAGTGGATCGGCGCGGGCCGCGACGTCGATCACCTGGTGCTGCTCACGCTGGGCACGGGCATCGGCGGCGGTATCATCCTGAACGGGCGCGTGGTACACGGATACGTCGGCATGGCGGGCGAAATCGGCCACATGACGGTGGACCCGAACGGCAATCCATGCGGCTGCGGAAACTTCGGGTGTTTGGAAAAGCACGCCTCGGCCACCGCGGTGGAGGCCATGGCGCAGATGCTTCACCTGGGTGAGGGCGTGACATCCAAGGACGTGTACGAGATGGCCATGGCCGGCAACGAAAAGGCCAAGATGATTTTCGAGGCCATGGGCCGAGCGCTGGGAGTGGCGCTGGCCAACCTGGTAAACATCTTCAACTTCCCGCTGTATCTTTTGAGCGGCGGGATGCTGCCGGCCTGGGAATTTTTCGCTCCCACCATGATCGAGGAGACCCGGAAACGCTCCTTCACTTATCGCAACGCGGCGACGCGAATCGACAAGGCCGTGCTGGGCAACGAGGCTGGCCTGTTCGGCGCGGCCTACCTGCCGTTGCAGGCGAACAGTTCTGTTTTATAAGCCGGAAGCGAGGAATCGGCAATGTACTGGTTGGGCATCGACATCGGAACCGGCGGCACGCGCGCGCTGCTGGTCGGCGAAGGCGGCAAGGTGGCGGCGGATTTCACCGCGGCGCACGAAGAGATGCGGATGGAGCGGCCGCTGTGGGCCGAGCAACGCCCGGAAGACTGGTGGGACGCCGCTCAGGCGGCCATCCGCGGCGTGCTGGGGAAGGCAAACGCGTCGGGCGCCGACGTCCTGGGCGTCGGCCTTTCGGGCCAGATGCACGGGCTGGTGATTCTGGATGAAGCGAACCAGGTCATCCGCCCGGCGCTGATCTGGTGCGACCAGCGCAGTCAGAACCAGGTGGATTGGATCAACCAATCCGTGGGCAAGGAGAACGTCCTGGCCTACACCGCCAACCCGGTGCTGACCGGCTTCACGTTGCCCAAACTGCTTTGGGTGCGCGACAACGAGCCGGCCAATTTCGGGCGCGTGCGCAAGCTTTTGCTGCCCAAGGATTACGTCCGCTTCCAGCTCACCGGCGAATTCGCCACCGAGGTTTCCGACGCTTCCGGCACGGCGCTGTTCGATGTGGTCACGCGCCGCTGGTCGGACGACATGATCGAGCGGCTGAAGCTGGACCGGGGTATTCTGCCCGCGGTTTACGAATCCAGCGACGTCACCGGCGTGGTGAGCGAACAAGCCGCGGCGGCGACCGGGTTGAAGCCCGGCACGCCGGTGGTGGGCGGCGGAGGCGACCAGGCTTCCAGCGCGGTGGGCAACGGCATTGTCGAGCCGGGCATCGTCTCCTGCACACTGGGCACATCGGGCGTGGTTTTCGCGCACATGGACCGCCCGCTGTACGATCGCCACGGCCGCGTACACACCTTCTGCCACGCGGTTCGCGGCGCCTGGCACGTCATGGGCGTGACGCAGGGCGCGGGGCTAAGCCTGCAATGGTTCCGCAACCAGCTTGCGCCGGGCGTCGAATACGACCAGCTCACCGCCGAGGCCGCCAGCGCGCCCTGCGGATCGCAGGGCCTGTTCTGGCTGCCGTACCTGATGGGCGAGCGCACGCCGCACCTGGACGCCGCGGCGCGCGGCGGCTGGATCGGCATGACGGCCAAACACAAGCGCGCCGACGTGGTGCGCGCGCTGCTGGAGGGCGTCTCGTACAGCCAGAAGGATTGCCTGGACGTCATCGAGCAGATGGGCGTGCCGGTGGAGTCGGTGCGTGTTTCGGGCGGCGGCGCGCGCAGTCCCTTCTGGCGTCAGTTGCTGGCCGATGTTTTCGCGAAGAAAGTGGTGACGCTGGAAACGCAGGAAGGCTCGGCGTATGGCGCGGCGTTGCTCGGCATGGTTGGCACGGGCGCGTTCGCGTCGGTGCAGGAAGCCTGCCGCGCGGCGATCCGCGAAACCGATTCCGTTAAGCCGCGCCCTCACGAGTCGCAACTTTACCAGCGCGGCCACGAAGTGTACCGTTCGTTATATCCGATTCTGAAACCGGTCTACGGACTGATTCAGAACCTCGGAAGATAGGCCACGGATGAACACGAATATGAACACCAGTTTGTCTCGCCGTGATTGTTTTGGCGTGGCCGCTACCGCGTGGAGCGGTTTCGCCGCCGGGGATGAAACCGAGCGCGCACGCCGCATGCAGTGGTGGCACGAAGCCAAGTTCGGCATGTTCATTCACTGGGGTCTGTACAGCGTGCTGGGGCGCCATGAATGGGTGATGGAACAGGAAGGCATCCCGGTGGCCGAGTACGAGCCGCTGGCGAAGAAGTTCGTTCCGAAGCCCGTGCCCATGCGCGAGTGGGCGAAGCTGGCCAAGCGCGCCGGCATGAAGTACATGGTCATGACCACCAAGCACCATGAGGGCTTCTGTCTGTTCGACTCGAAGCTGACCAGCTATTGCGCGCCCAAGCAAGGCGCCGGCCGCGACCTGGTGAAAGAGTACGTCGAGTCGGTCCGCGCCGAGGGGCTGCGCGTCGGTTTCTACCACTCGCTAATGGACTGGCATCACCCCGACGGCGCGCGCTGCGAGAAAGACGAGGCCGCGCGACGCCGCTTTGTGGATTACATCCACGGCCAGATCAACGAGCTGCTGACGCAATATGGCAAGATCGACGTCCTTTGGTACGACGTCCCGTGGCCGCTGGACGCGGCGGGTTGGGAATCGGAGAAGATGAACAAGATGGTGTTCGGGCTTCAGCCGGACATCATCGTGAACAACCGCAACCGGCTTCCGGGCGATTTCTCGACGCCCGAACAGCGCATCGAAGCGGCCAAGGGCGCGGCCTGGGAAGCCTGCATGACCATGAACGACAGTTGGGGTTACCACGCTGCCGACGACGCCTGGAAGAGCCCCAAGACCGTGGTCCGCAACCTGGTGACCTGCGCGCGGCAGGGCGGCAATTACCTGTTCAACATCGGTCCGACAGCCGACGGGTCGATCCCCGCGGAGAGCGTCAAGATCCTCACCGCCGTGGGCCAATGGATGGACCGCAACGCGGCCACGGTGCGCGGCGCCGACGTCTGCACGGTCAGCCGGTCCAACTACTGCGGCTTCACGCGCAAGGGCAACACGCTGTACGTGCATGTTCATTTCTGGCCGGGCGAGACGGTGGTCGTCGCCGGACTGACGACCAAGGTGAAGTCCGCGAAGCTGTTCGCATCGGGCAAGCCGGTGAAGTTCACGCAGGACGATTGGCGCGTGAAGATCACCGAACTTCCGGCGGCCGCGCCCGACAATCCGGTGACGGTGATCGCGCTGGAATGCGACGGCGAGCCGAAGCAGGACATGGACCGCGTGCGGCGCGAGAAGCCGCGCGGCGGCGTTTAGGCGGTGGGGGCGCGGGCGTCGAGTATGCTCAAGACCATCGGGCTGTTGCTTGCCCTGGCGTGGGGCGCGCTGGCGCAACCCACGCTCGATGCCCTGGTCGAGCGAGTCCGGAAGGACTTCAATGTTCCCGGCATCGCCGTGGCTGTGGTTGCGGATGGCAAGCTGGTTCACTCGAAAGGTTACGGTGTTCGCAAACTGGGCGAGCCGGCGCCCGTGACGCCGAACACTCTGTTCGGCATCGCGTCGAACACCAAGGCCATGACCGCCGCCGCGCTCGCGATTCTGGTGGATGAGGGCAAGATCCAATGGGACGACCAAGTTGGTAAGCACATGCCGGCGTTCCAGATGTACGACCCTTACGTCACGCGCGAAATGACGGTGCGCGATCTGCTGGTGCATCGCAGCGGACTTGGACTCGGCGCGGGCGACCTGATGTTTTTCCCGTCGAGCGATCTCAGCCGCGAGGAGATCGTTCGCCGGCTTCGCTTCGTCAAGCCCGCATCGAGTTTCCGCAGCCGTTACGCCTACGACAACATTCTGTACCTGGTCGCCGGGCAACTGATTCCCGCCGTCACGGGCAGGAGCTGGGACGATTTTCTGCGCGAGCGCATTCACCTGCCGCTGGGCATGACATCGACGCGCACGGGCATCGGCGCGCTGAGGCCCGGTGACGAGATCGCCACGCCGCACGCGCCGGCGGGCGGCGAACTGCAAGCGATTGGACCGACCAATCTGGACAACAACGCCCCGGCTGGCGCGGTGCAGTCCTCGATCGGCGACATGGCCAGGTGGGTCATGCTGCAACTCAATCGCGGCGAACTCGACGGCAAGCGGCTGTTCAGCGCACGGCAGTCGCGCGAGATGTGGTCGCCGCACACGATTATTCCGGTGGCCGACCCGCGGCATCCGGCGCTGGCCGCGGTCAAGCCGATGTTCTCGGCTTACGGCCTGGGCTGGACGCTGTCCGATTATCGCGGCCGGCCGCTGGTCTGGCACACGGGCGGGCTGGCCGGCATGGTGACGCGCGTAACGCTGGCGCCGGATCGCAAGCTCGGGATTATCGTTCTGACCAACCAGGAATCGGGCGGCGCGTTCAACGCCATCACGTACACGGTGCTCGACCACTACCTGGGAGCGGCTGCCACCGACTGGCCGCAAGCGTTCCTGGAGGTCGCGAAGAAGCAGGTGGCGGACGCCGAGGCCGCCGTCCAGAAGGCATCCGCAAAGCGCAACGCCGGTTCGCGCCCGGCCCTCGAACTTCCCGCTTACGCCGGCCGCTATCGCGACGCCTGGTACGGCGATGTTGTCATCGAAGAGCGCGATGGCAAGCTGCGGATTCGTTTCACGCACTCGCCGCTGCTTACCGGTGCGCTCGAGCACTGGCACTACGACACGTTCGTCGCGCGCTGGGACGACCGCACGATGCTGGCCGACGCCTACGTCACGTTCTCGTTGAAACCCGACGGCGCCATCGATGAGCTGAAGATGGCCGCGGTCTCGCCGCTCACCGATTTCAGTTTCGACTTCCACGACCTGTTGTTGAAGCCCGTCGCCAGAGACGCCGCAGCCTACGATTGAAGTGCCGTGCGCCCCGCGAGCGGCCGCGGAGTACACTGAATAATCAAGGTGCGGACGTTGATTCCCGGAACTGTCGCGGTTGCACTGGCGCTGATGGCCGCGGCCGATCCTCAGACGAGCGGGCGGGACCCACGAAAATCGCAACGCGCATACCAGCAAGGCGTGCGGCTGGAGAATCTTGGCCGGTCCGGGCCGGCCATCCAATCCTACGACCAGGCGATTGGGAGCGACCCCGGCAACGCCGCGGCGTGGCGGCAGCGCGGGCGGATTCACTTGTCGCTCGATCGTCTTCAGGAGGCGCTCCGCGACCTGACCGAGGCGGTGCGTTTGGCGCCCGGCGACGGAGAAGCGTGGGCCGCGCGCGGCGCCGCCTACTTCCGGCTGGGCGAGGCCGAGATGGCCGCGCTGGATTACACCCGCGCGATCGATTTGAAGCTGGATCGGGCGGTTCTCTATAATTCGCGCGCGGCGGCGTTTGCCCGCATCGGCCAGCATGAGAAGTCGGTCGAGGATTACTCGCGAGGCATCCGGTTTCGTCTGGACGATCCGGAACCCTACAAATTGCGCGGAGATTCGCTGGTGGCGCTGGGGCGCTACCGGGATGCGATCGAGGACTACGACTCGGCGATCAAGCTGAAGCCCGATTTCGCGGACGCTTACGTGGAGCGCGGTTTTGCGTGGGGCCAGGCGGGGCAGTTCGCGCGGGCGATCGAGGATTTCGACATTGCGCTGCGGCTGGACGCGAAGCACGCGCGCGCCTTCGCCTTGCGCGGCGCGGCCCGGCAGCAACTGGGAGAAGTCGAGCGCGCGGTCGAGGATTTTTCCGCCGCGCTGGAGTTGAATCCTGGCGACGTGCGTGCGCATTTGGCCCGCGGCGCCGCCTACTCGCGGCTGGGCAGGCTGGAAGATTCGTTGAAGGACCGCGACGCGGCGGTCCGGGCCGATCCCGGCAACGCGGACGCTTACGTTGCGCGCGGCGGCGCCTATCACCTGGTGGGGCGGCACGATGAGGGACTGGCGGACCGCACGAAGGCGATCGAGCTGAATCCGAAACTGGCCGAGGCCTGGTGCGCGCGCGGCAACGCCTACTACCTGTTGGATCGTTTCGAAGAGGCGCGGCGCGATCTGGAGCAGGCTCTGCGTCTGCGCCCGGTGTACCCGGACGCATCCGACGTTCTCGAGAAAACCAAGCGGAAGCTGGAGGAGTTGGCGCTAGCCAAAGCGCCAATGCCGGCGCCGGAGGGGAAGCCGGCGGTCACGGTGGCGGCGGGTCCAATGACGATTGGGCCGCCCGTGGAAAAACCCGCGCCGACCGAGAAACCGGCGGTTGTGGTGGCGGCCGCTCCGGTGATGATTGGTGCGCGCGACGCCGAGGCGCACCACCGGCTGGGCCGCGAGCTTTCCGCCAAGGGTGAGTTACAGAAGGCGGTCGATGAACTGACCGAGGCGTTGAAACTCAAGCCGGATTTTCCGCTGGCGTTGAATGCGCGCGGGTTCGCATACCTCAGGCTGCGGGACTACAAGCGGGCCATCGCCGACCTGGACGAAGCCCTGCGCCTGGACCCGCGCTACGCGAACGCGTATCGAACTCGCGCCGCGGCGCGCCGGGCGCTCGGCGACAAGGCCGGCGCGGAAGAGGATCTTCGCAAGAGCCAGTAGGGGCTCGTCAGGAAATGACCGCTTGCTGACGCGCGCGGCTCGGAAACTTCTACTGAGCCGCGCGCGTCAGCAAGCGGTACTTGTCCTCACTTGGCCCAGTCGAAGGTGCCGGTGTTGTGCGGCCGCGGCGCCGTGCGGGCCGATTTGAGGATGGCCTCGATGCGGGAGACCACTTGCGGATTCGCCGCCGCCACGTTTTTCGATTCGCCGGGATCCTGGCGCAGGTTGTAGAGTTCGACGGGCGCGCCGGGCTTGAGGCGGAGGGCTTTCCAGTCGCCCATGCGCACGGCCTGGCTGAGGCGGGCCGGGTTGAGGTCGTTGCGGGCGCGGTCGAACTGGTCGGATTCCCAGTACAGGTAGTCGTGGGGCGTCTGCCGCCGGCCCGTCAGTTCGGGCACAACCGAGATGCCGTCGATGCCGGCGGGCGCTTTCGCTCCGGCCAGTTCGGCCATGGTCGGCATGACGTCCCAGAAGGCCCAGGGCAGGGAACTGACGGCGCCGGGTTTGACGCGCCCGGGCCAGCGGACGATCATGGGTACGCGGATGCCGCCGTCGTACAGTTGCGTCTTCTCGCCGCGCAGCGAGCCGTTGCTTCGGAAGAACTCGAAGCCTTTCTCCTCGCCCGAATGCGCGCCGTTGTCGCTGGTGATGAAGACGACGGTGTCGTTATCGAGCTGGTACTGGTTGAGCATGCCGAGGATGGTTCCGATATACCGGTCCGCGCGCGTGATCATGGCGGCGTAGGTCTTCTGTCCCTTGGTCCAGGGCTGGTCCTGGTAGGGCGCGAGGTCGGGGATTTCGAATTTCGCGTGAGGCAGGGTGTAGCAGGCGTAGAGGAAGAACGGCCGGTCGCGATTGGCTTTCAGGAAATCGAACGACCTCTGGGCGATGATGTCGGCGCTGTAGTCGCTGCCGGCGCCGTTGGCGTTGCCGCGAAGAACGTGTTTGTCTTGGTTATCCCAGAGAAAGTCGGGATAGTAGGAGTGCGCGTGGATCTGGTGCAGGTAGCCGAAGAAGCGGTCGAAGCCGTGGCGCGTGGGGATGCCGTCGGTGCGCGCGTCGCCGAGTCCCCACTTGCCGAAGCCGCCGGTGGCGTAGCCGGCCTGTTTCAGGACCTGGGCGACGGTGACGTCGCTGGCCAGGAGCGGAATGGTGCCGGCGTTGGCGCGGATGGGCGCGTGTCCCTGGTGGAGGCCGGTCATCAGCGAGGCCCGCGAGGGAGCGCAGACGGCGCCGCCGGCGTAACAATCGGTAAAGCGAAGGCCGGCGCGCGCGACGCTATCGACGTTCGGCGTGCGGATCAGCTTTTGTCCGTAACAGCCGAAGTCGCCGTAGCCGTGGTCGTCGAGAACGATGAAGACGATGTTGGGCTTGCGCGGGGCGGGTGCGGCGGCGGTGGCGGCCAGAGATCCAAGGAATTCGCGGCGTTTCATGGCTGAAGCTACTTACTATAGCTGGAATGGCCGCGCGTGTGATACCGTACAGGGTTAATCTCATGAGCACCGCGACATCGTATTCGAGAATTGCCGGCGCCAACGACCGCGTCGCGCTGGGCGTGATCGGCTGTGGCGGGCGGGGCAGCTACGTCGCCTCGCAGTTTTTGAAGGACCCCAAGGTGCAGCCCGTCGCCGTGTGCGATGTGTACGGCGAGCGCATCGACAAGGCGCTGGGATGGGCCAAGGGGGCCAAGAGTTTTTACGCGCACGAGAAGCTGCTGGAGATGCGCGAGATCGACGTCGTGCTCATCGGCACGCCGGACCACTGGCACGCGCAGACGGCCATCGACGCGCTGAACGCCGGCAAGGACGTGTACGTCGAGAAGCCGCTGATGCGCACGCGCGAGGAAGGCCCGCGCATTGTCAAGGCGGCGCGGGTGAACAAGCGCATCTGCCAGGTGGGCCTGCAGCAGCGTTCGGGCTGGCCTTACATCCGCGCGCGCGACGAATTCGTCAAGCCCGGCAAGCTCGGCAAGATCACGCTGGCACGCACGTTCTGGCACAACGGCCCGTCCGGGCCGCTGCGGCGCTCGATGCCGGAGAAACCGTCCAACCTCGACTGGGCCCGTTTCCTGGGGCCGGTGAAGTGGCGCGAATGGGACCCCGCGCAGTACTTCAACTTCCGCGCCTTCCTGGACTACAACGGCGGCAAGACGACCGACTTTTTCACTCACTGGGTGGACGCCGTGCACATGATGCTGGGCATCGACAACCCCACCGCGGTGATGTCGGCGGGCGGCATTTACGGGGGGCACAACGACGGCCGCACCGCGCCCGACAACGTCTACGCGCTGGTCGAGTACCCGAGCGAAGTGACGGTGACGTTCGAGTGCGGCGGCATCGCGCCGACGCCCGAATACGGCATCGAGCTGTGCGGCACCGAAGGGCGGATCTTCGTGAACCGGAACCGCGTCGAATTTCACCCGCGCGAGCGGGGCGCGCAGCCGATGATCGACCGCCGGCCGGGCGATATCACGCTGGACCACGTGAACAATTTTCTGGAATGCTGCCGCACGCGCAAGCCGCCCAACTGCGATGTCTACATCGGCCAGCGCTCGACGCAGGTGTCGCTGCTGGCCGTGCAGGCGTACGTCGAGAAGCGAATGATTCACTTCGACCCGGTGCGCGAGGAAGTGCTGCCGCTGTAACTTGAGGCGCCAATCTGGCACCTCAAGTTGGGGCCGACGTTCGCCGCGGTCGAGAACTTCACAGCCGCAGTAGCCCTACTGCAGCACGCGATGGGAAAGCGCGCCGTGAAGGATGAGGATACTGACCCTAAAACCTGAATCCGGCGTGAAGACCTCGATTCGTGTGCTGAAGCGGACGCTGCCGTCGGTCTCTGCTGAGTGTCGGGGTGCGATCGACACGGCTTTCGGCGATCTGTCACGACTGGGGCAATGCTGACTTAAGTGAATGCGGTTCTGAAGCAGTCAACCCATCCGTCAAACGCCCAACGTCGGTCCGGATGCGCCGGATTCAGGAGATAGAGCGGTGCTCGTAGAGATAGCAAAGCTGATCAATCCAATGACCCTAGCCACCTATGGCCGTGTGCTCGATGGATGGTTGACCCGTCCGGCCGACTGGTTTCACTTGGCCTACACTCCGAAACTCGTGAGTCCGTCGCTCGTGTCCGCCTACACCCCTGCGCCCCACGCCTGGGCGAGAGGACGATTCTCCGCGTAGAACCGTGGGATCAACGTGAACCAGTCGGTTCGGTTCGGCGACGGGACCTTCTGCGCCGCGACCGAGACCGGTCGCGACTGGCCGAGTCTGACATGACGGCTGAGTTTCCGGTGTTGAGAGCCGCCAGACGGGATGTGCAAACGCCTCAGTCCGGCATACTGTCAAGCGGAGTACGGATTCCCTGCGCACTGGGATTCGGAGTACAATTCCAACAGGAGGAGAAGCCCCCATGGGAATGAGCTTTTCCCTGCTTCTTTTTGCATCTTTTCCCTTCGCCGAGAGCCAGCTTTCGTTAAGCACGCCAGAAATCGTAGCGAAAGTGCTTCCAGCGGTTGTGCTGATCCGAGGCGAAAACGCTTCAGGAGACGTTCAGGCAAGCGGATTTATCATAACGACTGATGGCAAGATTGTGACCAATCTTCATGTCATCCGGGACATGAAGACTGCTGGAGTGCAATTGGCCAACGGCGAGATCTTTGACTCCCTGTCGGTTCAAGCGTTCGATGTACGGAAGGATCTAGCGATTCTCAAGGTTTCTGGATTCGATCTTCCAACAGTTGAACTAGGGAACTCGAACGACGTGAAAAACGGCGAGCAGGTCATTCTGGTCGGCAGTCCCCGCGGTCTTCAGGGCACAGTGACTACTGGAGTTGTAAGTGCAATTCGCGATTATCCCCTAGGTGGCGGATTCAGAGTGATCCAGACTGACGCGGCGGCGAATCTTGGCAGTAGCGGTGGACCGCTGCTGAACTCTCGGGGTCAGGCAATTGGTATTGTTACTACGCGAATGCGAGGATCGGAGGGTCTGACTTTTGCCCTCCCGATCAATTACATAACGGGGATGCTCGGAAATCTCCAGAGGCCGATGAGCCTGGACGAACTCAGGGCGAGTCTGAGTTCTGCCAACCCTGTCGACTTCAGGTCCTCGGGCTACCCGAGCCGTTGGAAACACCTTGCTCGGGGAGAGCCTGTGCAATTGAGATTTGACGGCGATTTCATTTACGGCGAGT
The DNA here is from genome assembly GCA_030693045.1 of Bryobacterales bacterium. Classification (GTDB taxonomy): domain Bacteria; phylum Acidobacteriota; class Terriglobia; order Bryobacterales; family Bryobacteraceae; genus JACQZT01. The sequence continues at coordinate 26,874 of JAUYBU010000240.1, forward strand.
GGGCCGTCGGCGAACAGGAACGCTCCAGGTTCTTCAGCTCTTTCGAAGTCAAGAAAGATGCAGATGCATACAGAGGTGTGGACCATACAAGCATTGGTTGCGAGTACTCCACCTGGAGTTCCTACACCAGAACACCCAACCGCTGCAACGTTGAGACGAAGATCGAATTGACCAAAGTAACGCCAACTCGAATCGAAGGGCGTGGCCTGTTCCCCCCAGATGACGCGAAGCTCGAATGTAGGAAGTGCACGTACTCCAAGCCATTCGTCTGGCAGAGTTTCGTGTTGATTCCCGAATAGTCTCTTGCCTCGCGTGGTACCTGAAGTCGGCGCGAAAATCACCGCTTTCAGGGTTGGAGGGGCTTCAGCCTGCGGATCTTCGCCAATATGTCGTTGGCCAAGTCCCGTAGCATCGGCGACTCTCTGAGCCGCAGGACAGGGCGATTCTGAGGCCGAGTCAGTTCTTCTGGTAACAAGAAGAGGCTGTAATCGCAGTCGACACCGGGGATGCCTCCTTAAACTTGGCCTACGATTTGGCCTCCGGGAACGAGGGAAGTGCAGGCCCGCTGATCTGCATCAGAACCGTTGAGGCGCAGCCCATCTCGAGCCCGTTTGTCCTGCCGGGGACCCGGGTGTTTCCAGGAGAGCCAGGTCTGTTTGCCCCCAGCCTACTCCGTTGGTGGAGGTCTCAGGGGTGATAGACTGTCGGCGGGAGGTATTTGCTCAATGACAACGCAGATGCGAGGCCGGGCCGACAAGAAAAGAGCGCAGCAGGTGCTGGAATTCCTCCTTAGTTCTACTGTGTCATAAACTATACGCGCAGGCGACAGCATAAGGGGCAGCACGGAAGCCGCTGCACTAGGAATCGGGCGATCTGGATTCGCAGCGTCGCGATCGAGTGGGGGTTATGCCGTTGGGCGCGAACCCTTT
>JAUYBU010000299.1 GCA_030693045.1 Bryobacterales bacterium
GCGGCGAGCCACGCATTGTTCATCGAAATCTGGAACGACGCCTCGTTCTGGTAAGCCGCCCCGGCCAGGTACAGCGCGGCGGAATCCTTGGGCCGATTCGCGGCGAACGCCCGGGCCCGGCGCATGGCCTCCTCGCTGGCCGTGTGAAAGCGCTGCGCCGCCGCCGGATCGGCGGCGGTCTTGTATCGGGGCGTCTCGGAAAAAAAATCCGGCTGCGAGAATCGCTCCAGTGACAGCGCCCGCTGATCGAACAGCAGTTTCTGCCAGAAGACCCGGGCCAAATAAACATACCCGACCGGATCCTCGGGCCACTGCGAGATCATCGCCCGGCTGCGCGTCTCGGCCTTGGCATAGTCGAGCCGGTAAACCGCATCCATCACCCCGCGCACCTTCGCCAGTTGGTCCGGCGGCAGCGGACTGTGCTGTGCCACACCTGTGGCACACAGCGAAACCGCGCAGGCCGCCAGCCGGGCAAGTCGCATGGCTCACCCTCCTCCGCTTTCCGGAAAGGCGACCGACACGCACGTTCCCCGCCCGCCGGCCAGGGGAGTCTGAAGCTCGATCTCTCCGCCCAGTTGCCGGATGTTCTTGCGGACGATCGCCAGTCCCAGCCCGGTCCCCTGCTGCTTAGTGGTGAAGAAGGGTTCGAAAATCTTCTCGCGGATCTCGGCCGGAATTCCGGGGCCGTCGTCGAAAATCCGGAGCCGGATACTGCCGTCTTCTTCCCGCGCCGCCTCCAGTTGCACCCGGCTGCCGCTCGGGGACGCCTGGATCGCATTCAGCAACAGGTTCAACACCACCTGCTGAACGGTCTGGCGGTCGGCGCGCACCAGTTTCAGGTCCGGCGCGACGCGGCACTCGATGCCGACGCCCTGTTTGGCGCTCTCGCGCGCCAAAAAACCGGCCGCGCTCTCGAGCAGTTCCGACAGCGCCACCTCGCCGCCCGGCCCCGGCAACGGCCGCGCGAAGGTGAGCAGTTGTTGGACGCAACTGTTCAGCCGGTCGGTCTCGGAAATCATGTAGTCCAGGTCCCGGTCGTAGCGCGCCACCACTTCCGGGTCTTCCCGCATCAGTTGCGCCAGCGTCTTGATCGAGCTGAGCGGGTTCTTCACCTCGTGCGCGATGGTGGCGGCCACTTTGCCCAGCGTCGCCAGGTGTTCCTGCTGAAGCAGTTCTTTCTCGAGCCGAATTTTCGATTCGGCCAATCGGCAGCTCTCGATGGAGAGCGAAATCTGCCGGCTCAGCCCCAGCAGGGTGGTTTCATTCTCATCCAGGAACACGCGCGGAGCGGTATCCGCCAGCAACATTCCCGTCAGGCGGTCTTCATAGCGCAGAGGGAACAGATAGTTGAACCCGGTGTCCGCCAGAATCCGGCGCGCGGCCTCGTTCTGCCGCAGGCGCTTGACGTGAACCAGGTCGTGCGGGCCGGTTTCGAGCCAGACCGCCAGTTCCTTCAGTCTCTCCACGGCCAGCGTGCCCATCCGCGGACCATACTCGGCCACCCACGCAGGATCGTCGCGCAGAACCAGCGCCGCGCGCCGCAACCCGAACGTCTTGCCCACCTGTTCGACCAGGTACTCGGCGCGGGGCCGCAGATCCAGAATTCGCGCCGCCTCTTCAATCACCCGCTTGCTGAAATCGGCGTCGATCTTACTTTGCCTGGAAAAGAAGCGGGTGATGATCGCGTACATCGGCAACCAGGTCACCACCGCGCCCAGCACCAGCGTCACTTCCACCAGCGGGCCGAAGGCTTCCGTGGTCGCTTCCAGCCAGCGGGCCAGCGCCCGCACCAGCAATAGGTAAAGGGCGGAAACCCCCGCCAGGGTGAAGACGAACAGCACCCGGCGGCTGATCAGGAAGTCGAACAGGTTGAACCGGTAGATGAACCGGAGCAGGCACAAAGGAGCGGCCAACGATGCCACGGCCAATAGCGTCGGGTCCAATAACGCGGCCGTCAGCGCGAGCAGACAAAGCGCCAGCCAACCGTAGAACCGGTCATAGGGGAGAACCGCCGTGCGCCTGGCGTAAACCAGCGCAATTGCGGACGCGGCCAGCGCCAGCCCGGCCAGCCACGGGCCCCCGTCGGGACGGCCCCACCACACCGCCAACGCCACCGCATAGAGAGCCATGCAATACCAGCCAATAGCGGGCCGGAGCAGATTCGTCCACAGCAGGCTCAAGTGCAGGAACAAGGCCGGCGCCAGACAGCAGGCCAGCAGGCGGGTTGCCTCGAGCGCCCAGATCAGCCGCGCCGGCTCCCGGCCGGCGATCACCAGGTAATGTTGCAGGCCATTTGTGAAGTGCCAGACCGCCCCGGCCGCCACCAACCCGGTGAGCAGCCAGTCCTCGGCCGCATGCTTGTGTTTCCTGCTCACGACGGCCAGCAGGAACACCGACAGCAGCGTGCCGGCGGCGTAGCTCAGCAACCGGATGGCGAACAGGTTCACCAGCAGCATGGGGCGTCTCCCCGCCTGGTGGTTCGATGCACACTTGCAGTTTCACCACACTCGGGCGTCAAATGCAAGGTTTTGCTGACAGTGTCAGAGGATTTTTGCTGGCAACCGGCCGAACGAAAATTCGAAAGGCTTCATTTTCAGCGATTTCAGTTTCGGAACATTTGGCCCCCGGATTGTCCTATCCGGTGGCGAGGTGATTGCGATGAAACGAACGATTTTGGCAATGACGCTGTTTACAATTCCGGCCTGGCCCCAGGCCCAGCCCGCTGTAAAGCCCTTCAAGTACAACGGAAACGGGTATACCTTCTTCTCGGTCGGCACCTGCCAACACCGCTACACCAACATCGGCGTCGGCGGAGGCGGAGAAGGATTCATCTGGCGCGGCCTGACGCTCGGCGGCGAAATCGGCTACTACCGGTTCCCCGCGGACCGCAATACCGGTTACGGTGTCGCCACGCTCACCCCGGGCTACCATTTCGTAAACCGCGCGAAACCGGCAAAGTGGGATCCCTATGTGGGCATTTCCGTGTTGGGGCTCGGGTTCACTCCGGGAGGCGCGACCCCTGCCGGCGGCCTCGGCGGCGGCGTCAACTACTGGTTCAAGGAAAGGATCGGCCTCCAAACCGGAGTGCAGATCCAGGGGATTAGGTGCGAGGCACTGGCTCTGTTCCGCATCGGCCTCACCTTCCGCTAATTCCGGGGACAGGCTACGTAACCTCGGATCTCCAGTTCGCCGTCGCCTGACGTCCCTCTACACCGCGGCTTCGGTTCCGGCACTGACAGGGGCCGAAACTCCGTGCTGCAATAAAGGTATGAGTGAATTCGACGGGCGTGTGATCGTTGTGACGGGTGCGACAGGGGGCCTGGGGGGTGCGGTCGCCAGGGCCTTCCTGGACGCGGGCGCGATCGTGGCCGGAGTCTCGCGGGAGCTGGCGGGCAAGGCTCCGGCCGGCCGGAAGTACTTGGAGGTGACCGCCGACGTCGCCACGCCGGAAGGGGCCCGGATGGCGGTGGATTCGGTCCTTGCGGCTACCGGGCGGATTGACGCGCTGGCTCATCTGGTGGGCGGGTTCGACGGCGGGCAATCCGTGGTCGAAACCACGGACGAGGTCTGGAACCGGATGATGGGCCTCAACCTGAACGCAGCCTTCTACACCATGCGCGCGGTGCTTCCTCACATGCTCCAGGCCGGCCGCGGCCGCATCGTCGCGGTGGGCTCGCGCACCGGCGTCGAACCGGCCGCGGGGCTGAGCGCCTACGGCGCGTCCAAGGCCGCGCTCACCACCCTGGTGCGTACCATCGCGGCCGAGGTGCGCCTGTCGGGTATCACGGCCAACGTGGTGCTGCCCAGCGTCATCGACACTCCGGCCAATCGTGCCGCGATGCCGGCGGCGGATTACACCCGGTGGGTGAAGCCCGCCTCCATTGCCCGCCTCATTCTCTGGCTCGCATCGGACGCGGCGGCCGACACCAGCGGCGCTGCGGTGCCGATCTACGGGCGGGCGTGAGTACCATGTAGGTATGGGGCAAACCACGAAATTGACGGAATCTGAAATTCGGGCCGCGCTCGGCGCATTGCCGGAATGGTCCTTGTTGGGCGGGAAGCTTCACCGCGAGTATCGTTTCCCCGACTTCATTCACGCCTTCGGGTTCATGGCCACCGCCGCAATCGCGGTGGAGGCCATGGGGCACCACCCGGAATGGTCCAACGTGTGGAATCGGGTGACCGTGGATCTTACCACGCACGATGCCGGCGGCGTGACGGCCAAGGATTTCAAGCTGGCGGAGACACTTGAGTCTCTCGCTTCCAAGCTGCAATCACCGCCCGAGCGAGGCTGAGAAAAACTCGAGTTCACATTCGAGAGCATAGCGATAAGCGTCCCGAATCGCCTTGGCATCGGCGCCCACCCGATCGAGCGCCGACTCCAGTTGGTTCGCCAGTTGTACAAACTCGCCGCCGCTGTAAGTCTCGATCCACTTCCGGTAAGGGTGCCGCGGCCCGCATTTTGGCGCCAGCTCCTTGCCGAGGAAGGCATATAGAGACATGCAGGGAACCAGCGCCGCAACGGTTTCCGCCAGGGAACCCTGCAATGCGGTCCGTACCAGAAAGTCCGTGTAGGCGCGGCAAGCCGGATTCGGCGTCACGCGCGCGAGGTCGATCCCCAACTCAGCCGCATAAACCCGATGCAGCTTCAGCTCTTCCTGGACGCCGCCAATCAATTCGGAAAACCAGCCAATAACTTCCGGGTCGCTGCTGCGTGCCAGCGCCAGTCCGTAGACCTTGGCGAAAGCGCGCAGGAAGAACGCGTCCTGCGCGATGTAG